>JACDGF010000437.1 GCA_013815405.1 Caulobacteraceae bacterium
GTGCTGTCGTAGTCGAGCAGTTCGGTTCGGTAGGGCGCGCCGACCTCCTCCAGCATCCAGCGGATGATCCGGCCGCGGGACATGGGATTGGTGTAGAAGACCAGTTCATCGCTCATTGGGGGCTCCTCGCATGGGACGGGCGAGCTTTAGCGCAAACCCGGGGCCCCATGCACGCCCCGATCGGCACGGATTCAGGCGCCCGGGAGGAGTTCGGCGTGGCGGGCCTCGATCCTCGGCCACAGGCCGGCGGCGGCCGGCTCGTCGATGCCGAAGTCCAGGGCCAGGACGTCGACCAGTTCGGCGGCCGAACCGAGTTCCCGCTCCACGGCGCCTTGCGGGCCCGTCCGCGAAAGGCGCCGGCCCAGCAGGTGGACATGTCCGCCTGGCGTGACTTTTTGGCAGATGAGGTTCTGGACGAACAGGGAGGCGGGATCGGTCTGCAGGACGGCGCATTTCGCCTCCAGCATGGCCTCGTCCGCGCGCTCCAGATGAAAGTCGAAACTCGGCGGCCGGGCGCCGGCGCGGTTGTGCAACCTCCACCAGCCGCCCTCGACCGGTTCGAGACGGTAGTCGGCGCCGAAAGTCCCTTCGGTGATGAGGTAGGGCGTGATCGGCCCGTCGCCCAACCCCGCGTCGGCGAGGGTCTGTCCCCCGTCCAGCTCGACGCGAAGGACCAGATGGTTGCCGACCGCCGTCTCGCCCCAGGCCTGGCGCCTCACGCCGCTGGCCAGGCGGGTCACCGAAAAGCCGATCTCGCCCAGGGCCCAGCCCAGGAGGCCGTTCATCTCATAGCACCAGCCGCCCCGGCGCCGCGTGACCAGCTTGTCGAACGCCGCCGCCGGGTCGACCGTCACCGGCCGCCCAAGCTGCACGTCGAGATTTTCGTAGGGGATCGCGAGCAGGTGCCCCCGCTGAACCGCCTCCAGGGTCGACCGGTCGGGCCTGGGGTCGCCGTCGAAGGCGATACGGTCGAGATAGGCGGAGAGCTCCATGGTGTTCACGCTTGCCTCAATCGCCACGTTCGACCGTGGCGGTTCAGATACCAGCTCACGGTCACCGCCAAGCTGGAGGCGAAGTCCGCCGCCGGCGCGTAGCCGAGATCCCGGCGGATCTTGCCATCGTCGATGGCGTAGCGGCGGTCGTGCCCGGGCCGGTCCGGCACGTGGGTGACCAGGGTCGAGGTCGCGCGCCCCGCGGCGGGGGGCGACGCGGGAAACCGGCGGGCGAGGGCGGGGTCGGCCGCGAAGGCGCCGTCCACCGCCGCGCACAGGCGTTCGACCAGGGCGAGGTTGGTGAGTTCGCAGCGGCCGCCCACATTGTAGACCTCGCCCGCGGCGGCGCCGGTCAGGATCAGATCGAGGGCGCGGCAGTGGTCATTCACGTCCAGCCAGTCACGAACGTGCAGGCCGTCGCCGTAGACCGGCAGGGCGCGCCCGGCCAGGGCGTTGGTCAACATCAAGGGGATCAGCTTTTCCCGGTTCTGGAACGGGCCGAGATTGTTCGAGCAGCGCGAGATCGTCGCCTCCAGCCCGTAGGTCCGGCCCCAGGCGCGAACCAGGTGATCGGCCGCCGCCTTGCTCGCGGCGTAGGGCGAGTTGGGGGCATGGGGCGTGGCCTCGGTGAAGGCCGGGTCGACCGGCCCCAGGCTGCCGTAGACCTCGTCGGTGGAGACATGGTGAAAGCGGTGCGGGCGCCCGCTTCCGGTGTCGAGCCAAGCCGCCCTGGCGGCCTCGAGGAGGGCGTGGGTCCCCAGCACGTTGGTCTGGATGAAGGCGCCGGCGTCGAGGATGGATCGATCCACATGGGTCTCGGCGGCGAAATGAACCAGGGTGTCGAGGCCATGGCCGGTCAGGAGCCGTTCGACCAGGGCGCGGTCGCGGATATCGCCCTCGACGAAGGTGACGCCGGAGATCCCGTCGAGATTGGCGCGGTCGGCGGCATAGGTGAGGGCGTCCAGAACTGCGATCGAATCTTCGGGGTGCGAGGCGCGCCAATGGCGGACGAAGTTGGCGCCGATGAAGCCGGCCCCGCCGGTGACCAGCAGCCGGCTCAACGGCCTTCGCCCATCCCCGCCAGGACTTCGCGCAGGGCCACCCGCCAATGGGGCGCGGCGCGCCCCAGCAGCGCCCAGGTCGCCGACGAATCCAGCAGGCTGAAAGCCGGCCGCGTCGCTGGCGTCGGACGATCCTTGGTGGTGATCGGGACGACGCGCGGTGGGCGCACCAGCACACCGGCGGCGAAGGCTTCTTCTCCGATCGCCTGGGCGAAGTCGTACCACGAGGCGACGCCGGCGTCGGAGTAGTGGCGAATCCCCGCCGAGTTGCCCTGCGCCAGGCCCCAGAGCGCCGCGGCCAGGGATGCCGCGGACGTCGGGGCGCCGATCTGGTCCACGACCACCCGCACCTCGGCCTCGCCGGTCATCAAGCCCAGCATGGTGGTGAGGAAATTGGCGCCCCGGGCCGAATAGACCCAGGCGGTGCGGACGATCAGGGCCTCGGGCGCCGCCGCCGCGACCGCGGCTTCGCCGGCGAGCTTGGAGGCGCCGTAGACG
>JACDGF010000438.1 GCA_013815405.1 Caulobacteraceae bacterium
CGCCTCCACCCGGACGGGGAATCGCCGCTCGAGGATCTCGGGATCGGTGAGGCGGGAATTGGTCATGTGGGTGTGCACGGCGCTCGCCCCCGGCGCGGCGGCCGTCGCTCCGGCGCCGCCGCAAAGGGTCTCGTAGTATTGGCGGGTCGCGTCCCCGAAGGTGAAATTGTTCATCGTCCCCTGGCAATCGGCCATGACGCCAAGAGCGCCCAGAAGGGCGTCCACCAGATGCTGGCTGGTCTCGACATTGCCCGCCACGACGGCGCCGGGCGGCCGGGGATCGAGCATGGATCCCTTCGGAACGACTATCTTGAGGGGTGTCAGGCAGCCGGCGTTGAGCGGGATGTCGTCGTCCACCAGGGCGCGGAAGACATAGAGGGCCGCGGCGTCCACGATCGAAGCGGGCGCGTTGAAGTTCGAGAGTAGCTGGGGGCTCGAGCCGGTGAAGTCGAGAATGGCCTCGCCCAGCGCCGCCTCGACGGTGATCTTCACCGCGATTTCGCCGCCGCCGTCCATGGCGAGGCGCGCGTGACCGTCGGCCAGGCGGCCGATGGCGCGCCGCACACAGGCCTCGGCGTTGGCCTGGACGAAACCCATGTGGCGGCTCACCGCGTCGGCGCCGTGCGTTTCGATCATGGCCAGGATCGCGGCGGCGCCCGCCCGGCAGGCCGCGATCTGGGCCTTGAGGTCCCCCACGTTGCGATCGGGCGCGCGCGCCGGCCATGGCCCGGCGGTGAGCGCGGCGAGCACCTCCGCTTCCAGGAACCGGCCGTCGCGCAGGATGGGAAGGGCGTCGAGCAGGACCCCCTCCTCCTCGATAACGCGCGAGAACGGCGGCATGGAGCCCGGCTGGACCCCGCCGACGTCGGCGTGGTGGCCGCGGGCGGCGACGAAGAAGGCCGGGCCCGGGTTGTCGTCGACGAAGACCGGCATGACCACCGTGATGTCGGGCAGGTGCGTGCCGCCGGCGTAAGGGTTGTTGAGGGCGAAGGCGGCGCCGGCGGCGAGATGGGGGTGTCGGGCCGTGACCGCGCGCACGCTGGCGCCCATGGAACCCAGGTGCACCGGCATGTGCGGGGCGTTGGCCACCAGGTCCCCGCCCGCGTCGAAAAGGGCGCAGGAAAAGTCCAGCCGCTCCTTGATGTTCACCGAGCGGGCGGTGCGTTCCAGGGCCGCCCCCATGGCTTCCGCGACACCCATGAAACGGCGGCTGAAAAGCGCCAGGGTGACGGGGTCGGGCTCGCCGGTTGTTCGGCGGGTTACCCGCGCGGCGACGCGGACAAGCCGGATGAGGCCATCGTCGCCGGGAACCGCGCGCCAACCCTCCGCGAGCCAGATCTGGGTCTCGGCGCGGATGATCAGCAGCGGGCCGTCGAGGGGTGTTCGCAGGTCGTCGGAGCGGATGACGCGCCGCGCGCCTTCCTCCCCTTCATGGGGAGGGTCGGCCTGAAAGGCCGGCGCGAGGAAGTGTGACGCATCCATGGCCTCGGGGACGATCGAGACTTCCGCGCCCGGATCGCTTCGCGATCGTCCCTCCCCATGAAGGGAAGGGAGGGAAAAGAGGGGCTCCCGCTCCCTCTCCCACGCCTCGACCTCGACGCTGGCGATGATGATCACGTGGCCGGTTTCAATGAAGCCGAACAGCCTCTGGTGCGCCGCCTCGAAGGCTGCGGCAGTCTTTGACAGCCCCGCCATTTCGACCGTCAGGGTCGCATCCGCTTCCTCGTAGCGCAGATGGAGGCGCCGCTCGATCGGGCCGGCCCGCGCCCCTTGCTCGGCGAGGCCAGCGCGTGCCTGGGTCTCCAGGGCGTCCAGCAGCCGATCGGCCGCGGCGAGGCCAGCGTCATCCAGAGGTCGCTCCAGCCCCGCCTGACGCACGGCGCGTACGGTCGCCTGCCGATCCCCCAGGCCGAGAGAAGGCTGGCGTATCGCGGGCAGAGGATCTCCTCGATCTCCAGCGCCTCGGCGACCTTGCAGGCGACCTGGCCGGCGGCGCCGCCGAAGGCCACCAGAGCATGGGCGCGGGGATCGAAACCGCGTTCGGTCGAAATGCGCCGGACGGCCGCCGCGGCCTGCTCCACGGCCAGGGCGAGGAATCCCTCGGCGGCGGCCTCGACGTCCGGCGATCCCATGGCGGCGGCCAACTCGCCGAGGCGCTTGCGCGCGGCGCCAGCGTCCAGAAACGCGTCGCCGAACATCCCGAAGGTGGAAGGAAAAGCGGTCGCGTCGAGACGTCCGAGCACGAGGTTGGCATCCGTGACCGTGGCCGGTCCTCCGCGCCCATAGGCCGCGGGCCCCGGGTCGGCGCCGGCGCTCGCCGGGCCCACGCGAGCGCGCAGCCCGTCGAAGGCGAGGATCGATCCCCCGCCGGCGGCGATGCTTTCCACGTCCAGCATCGGCGTGCGCAAACTGATCCCCGCCACCTGGGCGACATCGCGGCGTTCAATCGCTCCGGCGAAGCGGCAGACATCGGTGGAGGTGCCGCCCATGTCGAAACCCAGCACGGCGCCCGCGCCGGCGCCCACCGCTGTCCGGGCCACCGCCACGAC
>JACDGF010000439.1 GCA_013815405.1 Caulobacteraceae bacterium
CCCGTGGCCCTCGCGGCTTCGCCGGACAACGACCTCTTCGTCGAACTCATGGGCGGTTCGGAAGACCCCGCCAAAGCCGCCGTCGAGGCGGCCCTGAGGATCGGCAAGCCGGTGGTGACCGCCAACAAGGCGTTGATCGCGCAGCACGGCGCGAAGCTCGCCCGCTTGGCCGAGGCTGGCGACGTCCCGCTCCTCTTCGAAGCAGCGGTCATGGGGGGCACGCCGGCGGTGAAGATGCTGCGCGAGGCGATGGTCGGCGACCAGGTCGAGGTGGTCGCCGGCATCCTCAACGGCGCCACCAATTTTCTTCTCACCGAAATGGAGGCGTCGGGGCGCTCCTTTGCCGAGGTTCTGGCCGAGGCCCAGCGCCTTGGCTATGCCGAGGCCGATCCCGCCTTGGACGTGGGCGGTGTCGACGCCGGGCACAAGATCACCATCCTGGCGGCGCTGGCCTTCGGCCGTGCGCCCACCTTCGCCACCACCCGGATCGAGGGGGTGGAAGCGATCGAGCCGCTGGATATCCGCCTGGCCAAGGCGCTCGGCTATCGCATCAAGCTGGTGGCCACGGCGACGCGATCCTTGGGCGGCGCGACGGTGCGGGTCCATCCGGCCCTGATCGCCCTGGACCATCCCCTGGCGGGGGTGGGCGGCGCGCTGAACGCCCTCTTCATCGAGGGCCGGCGAATCGGCCGCATCTTCATCCAGGGACCCGGCGCCGGGGGCGCCCCCACCGCCGCCGCCGTGGCCGCCGACATCGCCGATGTGATGACCGGGGCCACGCGCCCGGTGTTTCAGGGACCGGCGGCCGCGCTGGCCCTTTTCACGATGGCGGATGCCGCCCGAAGCGCCGGCAGCGCCTATTTGCGCCTGATGGCGCGGGACGAGCCGGGCGTCATCGCCGCGATCAGCGAGACCCTCGCCCAGGCGGGCGTTTCCATCGACAGCTTCCTGCAGGAGCCGACGCAAGGCGCGGCGGGCGTGCCGATCGTCCTTACCACGCATGCCGTCGCCGAATCGGTGCTAAGCGAAGCGGTGGCGCGGATGGCCGCCCTGCCGGCGCTGCTGGCGCCGCCGCGCCTGATCCGCATCGCGCGGATCTAAAAGAAAAAAGCGCCGCCGATCATCGGCGGCCGGTCGTGGGAGAGGGTGATGACGTCGCAGGTTCTGGATCGCGCCCTGGTGATGGAGGCGGTGCGCGTCACCGAGGCGGCGGCCATCGCCGCCTGGGCGCAAGTGGGCCGGGGCGATGAAAAGGCGGCCGACCAGGCCGCCGTGGACGCCATGCGCACGGCGCTCAACCAGCTTCCCATCCGCGGCGTGATCGTGATCGGCGAAGGCGAGCGCGACGAGGCGCCCATGCTCTACATCGGCGAGAAGGTGGGGCAGGGGAAAGGCCCCCGTGTCGACATCGCCCTAGATCCCCTGGAAGGCACCACCTTGACCGCCAAGGCGATGGCCAACGCCCTGGCGGTGATGGCCTGGGCGCCGGAGGGAACCCTGCTCAACGCCCCGGACACCTATATGGACAAGATCGCCTGCGGCCCCGGATACCCCGCCGGCATGCTCGACCTGGGCCGCTCGGCGGCCGACAACGCCCGGGTCCTGGCGGCGGCCAAGGGCGCCCCGGTGTCTGAGATCACCGTCTGTGTCCTGGACCGCCCCCGCCACGCCGAGATCATCGCCTCCCTGCGCGCGGCGGGCGCCCGGGTCTATCTGATCACCGACGGCGACGTGGCGGGGGTGATGAACACGGCCGATCCCGAGACGGGGGTCGACCTCTATCTGGGTCAGGGCGGGGCGCCCGAGGGGGTTCTCGCCTGCGCAGCCCTCAAATGCGTCGGCGGCCAGTTCCAGGGGCGGCTGGTGTTCCGCAACGCCGATGAGAAGGCGCGCGCCCGCGCCCACGGAATCACCGATCTGGGCAAGACCTATGACCTTCACGAGATGGTCCGCGCCGACGCCATCTTCGTCGCCACCGGGGTCACGTCGGGCGACCTCCTCGACGGGGTGCGGCTGGCGGACGGCTTCGTCCACACCCATACCCTGGTGATGAACTCCTCGACCGGGACCGTTCGCGAAGTGCGGATGAAGCGGCGGTCGTGACGCCCTCCGGCGCGGAAGGGCCGCCCGTGTTTCTGGGCGTTTCGGCTTCCCTGACCGGCCGGCGCTGGCGCGAACGCCCGGCCGATCCGGCGGTGACGCGTGATCATCAGGCGAGGTTCGGGCTTTCGGAACCTCTGGCGCGCGCCCTCGCGTCACGAGGGATAGAGGCGGACGGCGGCGAGGACTTTCTGCGCCCGACCCTGAAGGCGCTCTTTCCCGACCCTTCGACCTTCGCCGACATGGACCGCGCCGCCCGCGTGCTGGTGGACGCCTTGCAATCGGATCGCCCCGTCACCGTGTTCGCCGATTACGACGTCGACGGGGCCGCCAGCGCGGCCCAGCTCGTCCGCTGGTTCCGGCACATGGGCAAGGCGCTGCCGATCTATGTTCCCGATCGCCTGACCGAAGGCTATGGCCCCAGCCCGGCGGCGTT
>JACDGF010000440.1 GCA_013815405.1 Caulobacteraceae bacterium
AACCAGACCATATTGGTCGTCGAGGACGAGGCCGCCGTGCGCGCCGCCGCCGTCACCATGCTGGAGAGCCTGGGTTACCTTTGCCTGGAAGCGGCCGACGCGGGGTCCGCTCTCGCGCTCCTCCAGAACGGCCGGGACGTCGACTTGGTGTTCACCGACGTCATCATGCCCGGCCCGTTGAAGACCCGGGACTTCGCCGACCAGGTGCGGGCCGCCGCGCCGGATCTCCCGATCCTGTTCACCTCCGGCTACACCGAGAACGCCATCGTCCACCACGGCCGGCTGGACGAGGGCATGACCCTGCTCTCCAAACCCTACGCCCGCGACGACCTGGCCCGGCAGGTGGCGCGAATGCTGCTGCGCGCCGCGCCCGAGGGACCCTAATGCCCCCTCAACTCCAGCCCCGGCGCCGAGGGCGCGCTCGCGTCGCCGTCGTTCAGCGCCCGTTGCATCCGCACCGTATCCACCCAGCGCCCGTGCTTGAAGCCCACGGCCCGGCAGACCCCGGCGGGCGCAAAGCCGAGCGAGCGGTGCAGGCCGATGGAGGCGGCGTTGCCGGAGTCGCCGATGACCGCCATCATCTGGCGCAGGCCCATCGCCTGGCAGATCTCGATCAGGCGCTGGACCAGCGCCCGTCCGACCCCCCGCCCCTGGGCGCCCGGCGCCACATAGACGCTGTCCTCCACCGTGTAGCGATAGGCCGCACGGGGCCGGAAAGGCGCGGCGTAGGCGAAGCCGAGAACGACGGCCTCCTTTTCGGCGACGAGATAGGGCAGGCCCAGCGCGGTGACGGCGGCGATCCGCCGGGCCATCTCCGCGGGCGATGGAGTCTCTTCTTCGAAGGTGCCAAATTCGTGCAAGGCGTAGTGGCCATAGATCGCGGCCAGCGCCGGGGCATCGGCCGCTCCGGCCTGTCGGACGACGAGGGCGCCGCTATCGCCAGGCATAGTTGAAGCTCACGCTGATTCGCGGGGCCTTGGCGACGCCGGGCAGGACCTCATGACGCAGCCAGCTTTCCCAGATGAACAGCGAACCTTCCGCCGGCGTGAGGGTCACGAAGGTTCGGCCGGCCTCCGGGGCGTCGGCCCGGCGAGGGGGCGCGGCCATCATCAGCGGCAGGCGCGGATCCTCCAGCCTCAGGGCGCCGGCGCCGGGCGGGACGGTCACGTGGACCACGCCCGACAGGACGCCGTGGGGGTGGATGTGCCCCGAATGGGCGGCGCCGGGGCGAAGGACGCTGACCCACAGGCTGTCGAGCCGCAGCCGCCCCCTGGCGCCGAGATCGAACGCCAGGGCCTCGGCGAAGGTCGCCGCGTGGCGGTCCAGGCGTTTCTTCAGGTCGGCGAACACCGTGGCGCGGGTCGGCACGTCGTTCAGCGACGCGTAGGAGGTATAACCCCCATAGCCGTTGGCCCTGCACCAGGCCTGGCCCGCGCGGTCCTCCTCCGCCAGCATCCGGCAAGCGGCCTCCAGCTCGGCGTTGAAGACCTCAAAGCCCGGCGTCGCCGCGAGGGAGGCCTCATAGAGGCGGGTGGCGAACAGGTCTCGGACGGCGGCCATGCGATTCCCTTAAGGGTTGCCAGCATCGCCAATCTAGAGCATCCGGGACCGAACATGATCCCAGTTCCGCTCCCCTCATACCAGCCACAATGATCGACGCCTCCTGCCATTGCGGCGCGGTGCGCCTGGAGATCGCCCGGGCGCCGGACACCGTCACCGACTGCAACTGCTCGATCTGCCGACGCCTGGGGACGCTCTGGGCCTACTTCCGGCCGGACGAGGTGACGGTGATCGCCGCGCGCGACGCCACGGCCCCTTACATCTGGGGCGACCGGGTGTTGGCCTTCCATCATTGCCGCCTGTGCGGGTGCACGACCCACTGGCGGAACCTCGATCCGAAGGGCGATCGGATGGGAATCAACGCCCGCCTCCTGGACCCCCGGGGCCTCGAGAAGGCGCGCGTGCGCAAACTCGAAGGCGCGGCCGCCTGAACGCAGATCGAAGCGCCGACCACCCATAAGACCTTTCTGTCGTGCTATAGGCTAAGGGCGAACCCGCGAGCGGACGGAGGATGCTTGCCCGAGATCAACTATCTGGCGCCAACCCGCGCCGAGGACGCGGCGGCGGCCCTGGCGGCCGGCGGCGGCTCGGCCCGGGCCTTGGGCGGCGGAACCGACCTCCTGGTCCAGCTTCGCGCCGGCCGGCTGGCGGCCGGGCTGATCGTGGATCTCAAGCACATTCCCGAAGCCATCGGCATTCGCCAGGAGCACGGTGGCTTCGTCATCGGCGCCGCGACGCCGGGGGCGATCATCGGCGAGCATGCGGCCCTGGCGCGCGCGTGGCCGGGCGTAGTCGAGGCCGCGATGCTGATCGGCTCGACCCAGATCCAGGGCCGCGCCTCGATGGCCGGAAACCTGTGCAACGCCTCGCCGGCCGCCGACAGCGCGCCGGCCCTCATCGCGGCGCGGGCGACTTGCCTCGTCGTCGGCCCGGCGGGCCGCCGGACCGTTCCGGCGG
>JACDGF010000441.1 GCA_013815405.1 Caulobacteraceae bacterium
TGCCGAACTTGGCCATGGTGTAGGCCACGTGGGGCGCAAACCACCGCGTCGCCATGTCCAGGGGCGGGGAGAGCATCAACACGTGGGGATTGGCGGCCTGTTTAAGATACGGGATGCAGGCCCTGGAGGTGAGGAAGGTTCCCCGCGCGTTGATCTGATGCATCAGATCATAGCGCTTCATCTCTGTGGCCAGGGTCCCGGTGAGCTGGATGGCCGAGGCGTTGTTGACGCAGATGTCGATGCCCCCGAACGTCGCCGCGGCCTTCTCCACCGCCTCCTGGACGCTGGCTTCGTCGCGCACGTCGACGATCAGCGGCAGGGCCTTGCCGCCGGCCTTCTCGATGTCCTCGGCGGCGGTATAGATGGTGCCGGGCAGATGCTTGTGCGGCTCGGCCGTCTTGGCGGCGATGGCGATATTGGCCCCGTCCCTGGCCGCGCGCAGGGCGATGGCCAAGCCGATGCCGCGCGAGGCGCCGGTGATGAACAGGGTCTTTCCGGCGAGGCTCATGCGAAGGCTCCGAAATAGGGGGTAACGCACGCTTACGTGGCCGCTTTTCCAACAGACCGCGGCGCGCGCGTCAACGCCGGCGCGTGGCGCGGATCGCGCGCCAATCTTGACCGGGGAAGGTGCGTCGGGTCATGTGGGGGCGAGACGCCAATGGTATTCGAGGAGATTTTCGGAATGCGGAAGATCGGCATCGGCCTGGCCCTTTCCCTGGCGGCCCTGTGGGCGGGGCTGGCGCCCGCGCTGGCGGCCCCCAAGCCGGCGGTTCCGGAAGTCTCCAAGGAATCACGCGCCAAGGGGATGGCGGCGGTCCCCGCGATCATCCAGGCCGCGGGCATCGACTGCCAGCTGGCGGATGCGCGGCAGATCGGCGAAAGCGTCGACCCCAAGACCAAGGCCAAAACGACCTTCTACGAGGCCGCGTGCACCGGCAACGAAGGGGTCGTCATCGCCGCCGCCGCGGTCGGCGAGGCGCCCCAGGCCTTCACCTGCATGGAGACGTCCGCGCCGGCGCCGGACGGCAAGCCGAACAGCCTCGCGTGCGTCCTGCCGGGGAACGCCGACCCCAAGGCGGGTCTCCTGCCCTATATCGTCAAATCCGGGCGGCCCTGCACGCCCGACAAGGTCAGGCCGCTGGGGCATTCCCCGACCAACACCCTGTTCGAGTTGGCCTGCCATGAGGGCGCCGGATACATTCTCTCCACCTCCGCCCCGCCGAGGCTGGACAAGGCGGTGACGATGAATCCGTGCATCCTCTACGACCCCGCGGGCACGGTGAAATGCGAGCTCACCGACCGGGCCACCCAGCTGGCGGTGGTCGATACCCTGGTCAAGGCGTCGGGCAAACCGTGCGCGATCAAGGACCGCGCCTTCGTCGGCGCGGCCAAGTCCGGGGCCAATTATTTCGAGGTCTCCTGCCAGGAGGGCAAGGGCTTTGTCCTCGAACAGGCGCCCAACGGCGCCCTCACCCGCGCCATCGACTGCGCCCAGGCCGACTTCCTCAACGGCGGCTGCAAACTCACCGACGCGCGCCAGGCCAAGACCGAGCAGGCGGGGCTCTATACCCAGCTCGCCCAGAAGGCCGGCTTCCCGTGCACGGTGTCGGGCTATGCGCCGTTCGGGGTCAATCTGCCCGGCAAGGAGGTGGTCGAACTGGCCTGCTCCAACCGGTCCGACGGCGGCATCGGGATCTTCGCCGCTGGATCGGGTTCGTCGATGGTCTATGACTGCGCCCATTCGGAACTGAAGAGTTTCCGCTGCAGCCTGACCAAGCCGGCGGCGGCCTACCCCAAGCTGACCGCCGACCTCAAGGCGGTGGGAAAGGCCACCTGCGTGGTCTCCAACGCCCGGACGGTCGGCGTCACCGCCGATCAGAAGGGCTATATCGAGGTCGCCTGCGCCGACGGCCTGCAAGGCTATTTCATCGAGTTCGAGATCGAGAAGATGACGCCCAAGACCGCGATCGTCTGCAGCGAGGCCAAGGGCATTGCGGGCGGCTGCACCCTGCCGGGCAACGCCAAGAAGGGGTGATGAGGCGCGCTGGTGTGTTGACCCCACATCGATCCCCATCGCTACCGTCGAGGTCCAGGCCATTTCCGCCGCGGTCAAATCGCTTTGTTCGGTGCTCCCCTTCACCGTCACCCCGGACGGCAGCGAAGCGAAGCGCAGCGACGATCCGGGGCCTAGGGGACTTGGCGGGCGTCCCCGGTAGCGGGCGCTTGGCCGAGCCACCTAGGTCCCGGCTCTCCGGTCAGCTTCGCTTCCCTTCGGCCGGGATGACGGTGAGAGTTGGTAAGACGCTGAAAACCGGAGCGCCAGATCGCGCGGCAGGTCGAGTGGAAAATCAAGTGTCAGAGTCACGACGTCAGGCGACCGCCGCCTCGATGAAGTGAGGCCCCGGACTCGCCATCGCCCGGGCGAACGCGGCCTCAAAGGCTTCGGCGGTCTCGCAGCGGGCGGCGGGCACGCCGAGGCCGCGCGCGAGGTCTGCCCACTGCAGGGT
>JACDGF010000442.1 GCA_013815405.1 Caulobacteraceae bacterium
GGTCGATCCGGCGGACACCGCCCTCTACGCCCCGGTTCGCGACGCGGCCGAGCGGGCGTTGGCGGCCGTTCCAGGGGTGGCCAAGGCGCAGGTGGTGCTCACCGCCGCGGCCAAGGCGCCGGCCGCCGGCGTGGCGCGGGTGCGCAAGGGCGCCCAGGTCGCGTTCGATCCCAAGGCGCAGACCCAGTCGATGCCGCCGCCCGAGCCGCTCGCCCATGTCCGGCGGGTGATCGCCGTGGCCAGCGGCAAGGGCGGGGTGGGCAAGTCCACGGTCTCCGTCAATCTCGCCTGCGCTCTCGCCGGCCTCGGCCTGAAGGTCGGCCTGCTCGACGCCGACGTCTACGGGCCCTCCGCGCCCAAGATGCTGGGCATCGATGAACAGCCCAGGTTTGAGGACGGCAAGCTGACGCCGCTCGACGCGTGGGGGCTCAAGGTGATGTCGATCGGCTTTCTGGTCGACGAGGCTTCGCCGATGATCTGGCGCGGCCCCATGGCCTCCTCGGCCGTGCGCCAGATGATCCAGGACGTGCGCTGGGGGACTGAAAGCGAGCCTCTCGACCTGCTGGTGGTGGATCTGCCGCCGGGCACCGGTGACATCCACCTGACCCTGGTGCAGAAGCTCGCCGTCGATGGGGTGGTGATCGTATCGACGCCGCAGGAGATCGCCCTCATCGACGCGCGGCGCGCCTGCGCCATGTTCCGCAAGATGACGCCGCCGGTCCCGATCCTGGGCGTGGTCGAGAACATGGCCTTCTTCCCCGACCCGGCCACCGGCGCGCCCATCCCCATCTTCGGCCAGGGCGGGGCGCGGGCGGAGGCGGGGCTGATCGCGGCGCCTTTCCTCGGCGAGATCCCCATCGACATGGACCTGCGCGCGGGCGCCGACGAAGGCCGCCCCCTGGTCGCCACCGCGCCGGACAGCGCCGTGGCGCGGGCGTTTGTCGACATGGCGCGGGCTCTGACACGGCCCGGTTACCAGGACCAAGGCAGAACACTTTGACTCAGCTTATTTTTTCACCGTTGGAATGGGGCTTGACCTTCCTGCTTTCCCGAAACGCGACCCCTAAGCCGCCTTCGTATCTGGCAAGGCGCTGACGATCGGGGTGATCCAGGCGCCCAGGGTCTTCCAGGCGGCGTCGCCGTCGTCCATCAGGCCCAGGCGCACCAGGACGAGGGATTTGGACGGGACGATCAGGATCACCTGGCCGTTGTGGCCCTCGGCGGAAAAGGCGTCCATCGGCCCCGCGCCCGCCATCAGCGAGGGCGGATCGTTCGTCGCCTTGGCTTCCAGCCAGAAGCCGGCCCCGTAGATCGGCTGGACGGTCGGGGCGCGGGCGAATTTGACCCAGCCCGGCGGCAGGATCCGCCGGCCGCGCCACACGCCGTCCAGGCGGTAGAGTTCGCCGAACCGGGCGAAGTCGCGGGCGTTGGCGTAGACCAGCGAGCCGCCGGCGAAGGTTCCCGCCGCGTCGAATTCGGCCAGGGCGGAGGTCATGCCCAAGGGTTTGAACAGCTTCGCGTCTATCCAGGAAGCCATCGCGGCGCGCCGAGCCCCGGGCGCGTGCGCCTCGGGAAAGAGGTTGGCCTGAAGCTCGGCCGCCGCCAGGACGAAGGCGCCGGTGGAATAGTTCCAGCGCGTCCCCGGCGGATGGGCTTGGGCCCTGTCGCCGGCGAAGGCGGCGCAATCGAACCGGCCCGGACCGTAGAGCATCCTGGCGGCGTCCGAATTGGCCGGACTGTAGTCGCCCTCCTTCCATTCGAGCCCGTCGGTGAGGGTGATCAGGCTGCGCAGGGTCAGCTTGGGATCGGCGCGCGGAATCGTCTTCAGCGGCCGGTCGATGTCGACCTTGCCCTCGGCCACGGCGATGCCGACCAGGGCGTGGGTGATGGATTTGGCCATCGACCAGGAGACATGGCGCACGGCCGGCCCGCACTGTTCGCCGTAGCGCTCGAACACCAGCTTGCCGTCCTGGACGACGAGGAGGGCGTCGGTCTGGCCGAGCGGGCTCTTGGCCTCCGCGGCGCCGGCCCAGGCGCTCCGCGCGGACGAGAAATCGCCGCGCCCCGGACCGGTCGCCCAGTCGGGCGGGTTCGAATCGCCCGGCGGCCGCCGCGTGAGCGCGAGCGCCGGCGCCGCGCCGAGGGCCGCGCCGAGGCCGATCGCGAAATCCCGTCGCTTCATGTAAGGTTTCTTCCCTATTGGACGGGCGGGAGCTTAGGAGGCGAGGGCCATGGAGCGCAAATCAATCCGGTGGGCGACGGCCATCGCCGCCCTGGCGCTCGCGCCGGCCCTGGGCGGGGCGGCCGCTCCGCCCCCCTCGCCGGCGGTGATCAAGATCGGCGCGGCCTATATCGCCAAGCAGATGTGCTCCTGCCTGTTCGTGGTCCAGCGCTCCGAAGCCTCGTGCCGGGCCGAGTTCAAGCCGGACATCGACAACTTCACCGTCGTGGCCGAGCGCGCGGGCCTCCCGGCCCGGGCCAGGGTGACAGCGCGATTG
>JACDGF010000024.1 GCA_013815405.1 Caulobacteraceae bacterium
TCGGTGATCAGCCCGACCAGCTCGCCGATGTGGCCGGGCGGGATCGGTGAGGCCGAGAGCTCGGCGCCTTCGCGCGCCAGCCGGCCCATCAGCTCGTTGGTGACCCAGTTGGCGACCAGCTTGGCATCCCGCCCGGCCGCGGCGCGTTCAAAATAGTCGGCCCGGGGCCGCTCGATGGCCAGCACCCCGGCGTCGTAGCGCGACAGCCCGTATTGCGCCGCCAGCCGCGCGCGCTTGGCGTCGGGGAGCTCGGGCAGGGAGGCCTCGATGGCCGCGATCCACGCCGGGCCCAGTTCCAGGGGGAGGAGGTCGGGGTCGGGAAAATAGCGGTAGTCGTGCGCCTCCTCCTTGGACCGCATGGGACGGGTCTCGCCCTTGGCCGGATCGAACAGCCGGGTCTCCTGGCGGATCGTTCCGCCGTCCTCGAGGATCGCGATCTGCCGGCGCGCTTCATAACCGATGGCCTGCTGGATATACCGATACGAGTTGACGTTCTTGATCTCGCAGCGGGTCCCCAGCGGCGCGCCGGGCCGGCGGACCGAGACATTGACGTCGGCCCGCAGATTGCCCTTCTCCATGTCCCCGTCGCAGCTGCCCAGATAGCGCAGGATGGCGCGCACCTTCTTCACATAGGCCGCCGCCTCTTCCGCGGAGCGCATGTCGGGATGGGAGACGATCTCCATCAGCGCCGTGCCGGCCCGGTTCAGGTCCACCAGGGTCGAGCCCGGATCGGCGTCGTGGATCGACTTGCCGGCGTCCTGCTCCAGGTGCAGCCGTTCGATACGGACGGTGAAGGCCGACCCGTCGTCCCGCTCGACCTCGATCTCGCCCTGGCCGACGATGGGGTCCTTGTACTGGCTGATCTGGTAGCCCTGGGGCAGGTCGGGATAGAAGTAGTTCTTGCGGTCGAACCGCGACCACGGGTTGATCTTGGCCTCGAGCCCCAGGCCGGTGAGAACGGCCTGTTCCACGCAATGGCGGTTGATCACCGGCAGCATGCCGGGCATGGCCGCGTCCACCAGGCTGACCTGTTCGTTGGGCCCGGCGCCGAACCCCACCGCCGCGCCGGAGAAGAGCTTGGACTTGGAGGCGACCTGGGCGTGGACCTCGAGGCCCAGGACGATTTCCCACGGGCAGTCGCGGCCCTCGATCAGGCGTGGGTCGGCTTCGCTCATGGCGGGCGTCTTACACCGCGCGCCGCGCTGGACAAACCGCGCGAAATGATCCCAAGTCCCGTGTCGGGGCGATCCATCGAGACAAAGGGATATCCATGCGCAACCTGCTCGTCGGCGTCGCCGGCCTTTCCATCGCCCTGGCGGCGGCCTGCGGCGCTTCGGCCCAGGCCACGCCGCCGCCCGCGGCGAACGCCGCCCCCTCCGTCGAGACCACCACCATCGGCGACCTTCTCGCCAACCCCACCAGCCAGGCGGTGATCGCCAAGGACATGCCCGACCTGATCACCTATCCGGGCCTCGACCAGATCAAGGGCATGACCCTGCGCGACATCTCCAAATACCCCCAGGCCAAACTCGACGACGCCAAGCTCGCCGCCGTCCAGAAGGATCTGGACGCCGCCAAGAAACCGTAGAGGGGCTGGAGCCCCCTTCCCCGGCGGAGCCCGTCCTCGGGCGCGCGCTTCGCGCGACCCGGGGGCCGGTACTTCACTCCACGCCAACGGGAAGAGAACGTCTTTTGTCTTTCTCCTCCCCCTCTGGGGGAGGGGGAGATTGGTGAAGTGGTGGAGGGGGCCTCGCCGCGCGGAGACGCAACATAATCCCTACCACCAGCGCTCCGGTTTCCCCCGGAACCCCGCGGCGGTTTCCAGCGCGCCGGCCAAGGAAAACATCGTCCCCTCGTCCAGGGCGCGGCCGATGACCTGAAGGCCGAGCGGCAGGCCGCTTACGTCCAGGCCGCCCGGCACGCTGATCGCCGGCAGGCCGGCCAAGTTCACGGTCACGGTGAAGATGTCGTTCAGATACATGGCGATGGGATCGGCGGCCTTGTCGCCAAGCGCGAAGGCGGCGGAGGGCGCGGTGGGGGTGAGAAGGGCGTCGACCCTCTCGAACGCGGCGGTGAAATCATCGGCGATCCGGCGGCGGACCTTCAGGGCCTTGAGGTAGTAGGCGTCGTAGTAGCCCGCCGACAGCACATAGGTCCCGATCAGAATCCGCCGCTTGACCTCCTCGCCGAAACCGGCGGCCCGGGTCAGCTCATAGGTGTCGTTCAGGCTCGGCCCGTCGACGCGCAGGCCGTAGCGCATGCCGTCGTAGCGGGCGAGGTTGGAGGAGGCCTCGGCCGGCGCGATGATGTAGTAGGCCGGCAGGGCGTACTTCGTGTGCGGCAGGGAGACCTCGACAACCTCGCAGCCGGCGTCCTTCAGCCATTCGACGCCCTGCGACCACAGGGCGTCGATCTCCGGCGGCATGTCGGCGACGCGGTATTCCCTGGGCACGCCGACCTTAAGGCCCTTGACCGATTTTCCGACGAAGCTCGCGAAATCAAGCGCCTCCGCGGGCAAGCTGGTGGAGTCCTTGGGGTCGTGCCCGCTCATGGACGTGAGCAGGATGGCCCCGTCCGTGACCGTCTTGGCCAGGGGCCCGGCCTGGTCGAGGGAGGACGCGAAGGCGACGATGCCCCAGCGCGAGCAGCGGCCATAGGTCGGCTTGACCCCCACCGTGCCGGTGAGGGAGGCGGGCTGGCGGATGGAGCCGCCGGTGTCGGTCGCCGTCGCCCCTAGCACCAGGTCGGCGGCGACGGCGGCGGCCGACCCGCCGGACGAGCCGCCCGGGCTCAGGGCGCGATTGGACTCCCGTGATCGCCACGGATTAACTACTGAACCGAACGCGCTGGTTTCATTGGAAGAGCCCATGGCGAACTCATCCATGTTGAGCTTGCCCAGCATCACCGCCCCGTCCCGCCAGAGGTTGGCGGTAACGGTGGACTCGTAGGGCGGGATGAACTCGCCCAGGATGCGCGAGCCGGCGGTGGAGCGCACGCCTTTCGTACAGAACAGGTCCTTGATCCCCAGCGGCGCGCCCTCGAGCGGCCCCGCCGTTCCGCCCGCGAGCCGGGCGTCGGACGCCGCCGCCATCTCCAGCGCCTTTTCCGGCGTCTCCAGCACGAAGGCGTTGAGCGAGCGCGCCGCCTCGATGGCGGCGATGTGGGCGGCGGTAAGTTCGACCGCGGAGAACCGCCGCGCGCGCAAGCCCTCCAGGGCCTTGCTGAGCGTCAGGGCCGTCAGGTCGCTCATTCCACCACCTTGGGAACGACGAAGAAGCCGCCCCGGGTCCTGGGCGCATTTGCCAACACCGCCGCCGCGGCGCCCCCTTCGCTGACCACGTCCTCTCGCATGGGCAGTCCGTGGGCCACCGCCGAGGTCATCGGTTCTACACTCTCGGTGTCGACTTCATCGAGTTGCTCGATCCATCGTAGGATCGCGCTCAGCTCTCCGGCGAGGGGCGCCAGGCGCTCTTCAGCGACGCGGATATGGGCGAGCTTGGCGACCTTGCGCACGGTCGTCGCGTCGAGGGCCATGAGGGCTCCTTTGGAAAGTGCGCGCTGGGACTACCCGTCCCCTCCCCTGTTGTCCACGCGCTCCGAAGCGTAAGATCGTCGTCGGGCGCCCCAACCGGCTCGGGGCATATTTTCGCGAGGACTCCATGGCGATGCGTGTCGCGTCTTGCATATCGGTTCTGGCGCTGGCCGTGGCGGGGCCGTTGGCGGCGCGGCCCACGCCGCCGGACGGGCCGCCGCCCACGGCGCCGCAACAGTTCGGCTCACTCACCCTGCAACCCTGCCCCAAGGCGGCGGCCTTCTGCGGTGAGATCACCCGCAAGCTCGACCCCTCTGGGCGGGTCGCCGGAACCATTCCCATCGCCTTCATCGTCTACGCCCATACCGGGCCGGGCGCGGCGGCGGGCACCATCGTGGCGCAGGAGGGCGGGCCGGGACTGCCAAGCATCGGCAGCCGTGGCGCTTACCTCGCCCTCTACGCTCCGCTGCGCGCCGACCATGACATGGTGATGGTCGACGCGCGCGGGACCGGAGATTCGGGGCTGATCGACTGCCCCAGGCTGCAGACCCAACAATACCCCACGGTGGAGGCGGTCGGCGCCTGCGGGCGCTCCCTGGGCGAAGCCTCGGTGCTCTATGGGACCGGCTTGGCAGTGGAGGACATGATCGCGGTGCTGGACGCCCTGGGCGTGGCCAAGTTCGACTACTATGGCGACAGCTACGGGACCTTTTTCGGCCAGGTTCTGGCCGCGCGCCATCCGGAGCGGCTGCGCAGCGTGGTACTGGACGGCGCCTATCCGGTGATCGGGGAATCGCCCTGGTATCCGAACGCCGGAGAGACCGTGCGGCGGGGATTCAACGAGGCCTGCCGGCGCGCGCCGGCCTGTGCGGCCCTGCCCGGAACATCCCTCCAGCGGATCAACACCCTGGTCGCGGCCTTGCGGCGTCATCCGGTGAGCGGACAGGCGCCCGATGGGGACGGCAAGGTTCGCGAGGTCACCGCCGACCCGGCCAGTCTCGGCTTCCTGCTCTATGATGGCGCCACCGGATGGATCAACTATCGCGATCTCGACGCGGCCATCCGAGCCCTCCTGGGGTCGACCGCGGCTGGACCCCGCGTCGCCCGGGGTGGCGGCGACCCCGCGCCCCTGCTGCGCCTCGTGGCGGAGAACAATGGCCTCGAGGCGGCCGGCGCGGCCCACGCCTACAGCCGCGGCCTCTTCGCCGCCGCAAGCTGCATCGACTACCCGCAGATCTACAATATGAACACGTCACCTCGCCTGCGGGTCGGCCAACGCGACGCGGCCGTGGCGAACGAGCGGCGCGCCGACCCTGGCGTCTATGCGCCCCTCACCTTGCCTGAGTTCCAGACAGTGGCCTTGGACCTCAGCGTGCTTAACCTCTGCCTCGAATGGCCGGTCAGCCATCCTCCCTACCCGCCCGGCGTGCCGATCCCGGGCGGCGCGCGCTTCACCCGCGCCCCCACCCTGGTCATCAACGGCGAGCTGGACATGCTCACCCCCGTGGCCGACGGCGCGGTGGCGTCGGCGCAGTTCCCGAACGGGCGCCAGGTCGTGATCGCCAACAGCTTCCACGTCGACGCCCTGGGCGATCTCGACGACTGCGCGCAGAACCTGGTGCGGCGCTTCACCGCCACCCTGGACCCCGGCGACGTCTCCTGCGCCGCCAAGGTCAAGCCGGTGAGACTCGTCCCCTTCTTCCCTCTCCAAGCCGCCGACGCGGTCGCCGCCAAGCCGGAGGCGGGCAATGCGGCGGGCGCGCGCGAACGCAGCCTGGCCTCGGCCGCCGTGCAGACGGCGGGCGACGCCATGGCCCGCTGGTACGTCAACTATTCGGGCGTCGACCTGGGCCTGCGCGGCGGGAGCTGGACCTTCCGCCAGGACGGGCCGGTGGCCCGCTTCACCCTCGATCACACCCGCTGGACCCAGGATCTGGCGGTCTCCGGCCGGCTCGCCTGGAACCAGCACGACGGCGCGGTGACGGCCAGCCTGACCTTTGTCGCCGACGACGGGACCACCGGCGCGGTCGAGGTGGCATGGAACGACCAGGCGACCCTCGCCCAGGCGCGGCTCACCGGCGCGGTCGGCGGGCATGCGCTCGAGGCGACGATGCCGGCGCCGTGAGCGGATCGCCATCCTTCAAGCTGTCCTAAGCAGGCTTGCTTGGGACCGCCAACGGGGAGGGGGCGTGGCATGCGTCGCATCGAAGGATTTCAACACGAAGCGCACGAAGGCCACGAAGGACACCAAGGAGAAGAAAAGCGCTTCGCGCGAAGCGCCAAAACCGCGGCCGGGCAAGGGCTTCGGGTTCGAAGGGGGGCCTAGATCGCGCCGATGGACCACCCCTCGGCCTTGAACCGCGCCTCCCACCGGCTGTTGAGTTCGGTGGCTTGGCGTTCGAACGGCGGCGGTCTGAGTCGCGCCGGTATCGGCGGGCCGTGGATGTCCAGGTACTCCGTGACTCGCGCCACGACGCCGGGAAGATCGACGATCATATCCTCGTAGTCGACGCGATGGGGCTCGACGCCATGGGCCGTAAAGAACTGTTCCCACTCGGCGTTGATGAGCTGGCGCCCGCGCGCCATCGTGGCGATCTTGCGACCGTCGAAATCGTCATCGGTCAAAATGCGCCGCGGCGCCTTGCTGGACCGGTAGGAGCCGCTGCTAGAGGCGATATATTGGGAAATCGCTTGTTTGAGGCTGTCCTGGCGCTTGAGGAAGACGAATCGCCAATCGGCCAGATGGCGGGGAAGTTCGCCGGCCAGTTCCAGAGGGGCCAGGATTTGGATCCCGCCCTTGACGCCGAACACTCCGTTTGGCGCAAGTCTCCCTATCAAAGCCTGACAATAGGCCTCGAGGCTGCGCAGCCTCCATTGGCGGCAGCGCGCGGCTATCCATTTCGCATCAAACGCTTCTCGTGCCGCCGCGCCATGGTCGGCAAGGCTCTCGCAGAGCAGATGGCTCCCCGATCGGGCCGAGCAAGCCACCAGGAAGCGCGTCTTGAGCGTCCGGAACGGCGAGGCGCGAAAGCTCACGTCGACGATATCCGCGAGCTCCCGCTTGATCCGTCTTACGTGCTCCTCGTAGCAGGGCCCGTCTCGTTCCATGGCGTCCGGTAGGATCGGCGCGGGGGGGAGTCAACAAACCGGTCCCGCCGCGATGGGGATCGCTCCACACGGCTCAACAGACAGCCTGGAAGCTAGGATCGAGCCGTTCCGGCGATCTTGCGGAATTTGACACGGGCGCCGGGCCGGTCGACAGGCGGATATGGCGCTTTTCGACATCCTCGATCTCCCCTGCGCCCTGCCTGCCGGAGCGCCCCTGGTCGGGCTCGACCTGGGCGAAAAGACGATCGGCGTGGCGGTGTCGGACACCGCCCTCACCATCGCCTCCCCGCTCGATCTGATCCGGCGGCGCCAATTCACCAAGGACGCCGCGGCCCTCTTCGCCCTGATGGGGAGCCGTGGGGCCGGCGGGATGATCATCGGCCTGCCGCTCAACATGGACGGGAGCGAGGGTCCCCGGTGCCAGTCGGCGCGGGCCTTCGCGCGCAACCTTTCGCGGCTGAAGGACCTGCCGATCGCCTTCTGGGACGAACGGCTTTCCAGCGCGGCGGTGAACCGGGCCTTGATCGCCGAAGGAGACGTCAGCCGCGCCCGCCGCGGCGCCCTGGTGGACAAGGCGGCGGCCGCCTGGATCCTACAGGGGGCGCTGGATCGGTTGCGCGCGGGCGCCTTGGCCCCTAGAACCGGGCTTTGATGACCCGGCCGATGGCCCCTGGCGCCCCCGGCGCCGACGACGTCCGCGCGCGGACATTCTCCTTCCCGCACCGCCATTTCCTGTCGGCGGCCGACCTCGACCCGGTCCTGGTCGGCGATTTGCTGGATCTGGCCGACGGCTTCGTCGCCCTGAACCGCCAGCAGACCAAGAAGCTCGACCTGCTCAAGGGTCGCACCTTGATCAACCTCTTCTTCGAGGCGTCCACCCGCACCCAGAGCTCCTTCGAACTGGCCGGCAAGCGCCTGGGGGCGGACGTGGTCAATATGAGTCCCCGGTCCTCCTCCATCGCCAAGGGCGAGACCCTGGTGGATACGGCGGTGACCTTGAACGCCATGCAACCGGACATACTGGTGATCCGCCACGGATCGTCCGGGGCCGCCTCGCTTCTGGCGCAAAAGGTGAGCTGCTGCGTGGTCAACGCCGGCGACGGGGCGCACGAACATCCCTCCCAGGCCCTGCTCGACACCCTCTCTATGCGCCGCGCCTTCGGCCGCGTCGGCGGGCTGACGGTGGCCATCTGCGGCGACGTGCTGCACAGCCGGGTGGCGCGCTCCAACGTCGCCCTCTTGACCATGTTGGGGGCCCATGTGCGGGTGGTCGGTCCGCCGACCCTGATGCCGTGCGACGTCGGCCGTTGGGGGGTGGAGGTCCATCACGACCTGAAGGTCGGTATCGCCGGCGCCGACGTGGTGATGATGCTGCGCCTCCAGCTCGAGCGCATGGAGGGCGCGCTGATCCCCTCCAAGCGCGAATATTTCCGTCTCTGGGGGCTGGATCGTGAAAAGCTGGCCCTGGCCTCGCCGGACGCGCGGGTGATGCATCCGGGGCCGATGAACCGGGGCGTCGAGATCGACTCCGACGTGGCCGACGACCTCGCCGTCAGCCTGATCCAGGATCAGGTGGAGATGGGCGTGGCGGTGCGCATGGCCGTCCTCGCCACCCTGGCCGCGCGGCTGGACAACCGATGAGCCCTCGGCCGATCGCGTTCACGGGCGCCCGGCTGGTGGATCCGGAGACAGGTTATGACGGGCCGGGCGCCCTGATCGCCTCGGGAGGCCGGATCGGCGAGGTGACCCACGAAGCCGGCTTCGACGCTCTGTCGAGCGACATCCGGATCGTCGACGCGGCCGGCGCCCTGCTCTGCCCCGGCCTGATCGACCTGAGGGTCAAGACCGGAGAGCCCGGGTCCGAACCCAAGGAGACCCTCAAGTCGGCGGCGCGGGCGGCCGCGGCCGGGGGCGTGACCTCGATCGTCGACCAGCCGGACACCGACCCGACGATCGACGACCCGGCGGTGGCGGATTTCATCCTGCGCCGGGCCCGGGACATCGAGCTGGTCCACGTCTATCCCGCCGGCGCGGCCACCAAGGGGCTCAAGGGCGTGGGGATGGCCGAGATCGGCCTGATGCGGGAGGCGGGTTGCGTCTATGTCACCAACGCCGATCGCCCGATCGCCGATTCACGCGTCATGCGCCGGGTGCTGGCCTATGCCGGGGGCCTGGGCGTGCTGGTGGCCCATCGGCCGGCCGACCCCTGGCTCACCGACGGGGCCTGCGCCACCGAAAGCGAGTTCTCCGGCCGCCTGGGGCTGGCGTCCGAGCCGGTGGCGGCCGAGACGATCATGATCGAGCGCGACATCGCCCTGGTGGCGCTCACCGGCGCGCGGCTGATGGTGGACCAAGTGAGCGCCGCCGCCCCCCTCGAAAGCCTGGCGCGGGCCAAGGGCCGGGGCCTGCCGATCATCGCCACCGCCTCGATCAACCATCTCACTTTCAACGAGCTGGACATCGGCGACTACCGCACCTTCTGCAAGCTGATCCCGCCTCTGCGCGCCGAGGCCGACCGGGCGGCCCTGGTCGAGGCCCTGGCCTCGGGCCTGGTGGACATCGTGGTCTCGGCCCATGCCCCGGCCCCGCCCGAGGACAAGCGCCTGCCCTACGGCGAGGCCGCGCCCGGCGCGATCGGGCTGGAAACCCTGCTCCCCGCCCTCTTGACCCTCTGCCACGAAGGCCATGTCCCCCTGGCCCGCCTGATCCACGCCGTCACCCTGGCCCCGGCCCGGGCCATCGGACTTTCCGCTGGCCGGCTGGCGGCGGGCGCGCCGGCCGATCTGGCGCTCTGCGACATCCACGCCCCGCGCCTGATCGACGCCGACGCCCTCCTCTCGAAGTCCAAGAACTCCCCCTTCGACGGTCGAAGGCTGCAAGGCCGGGTCCTCATGACCCTGGTCGACGGGCGGGTGGTCTTCGAGGCGGGTTGACCCAGGGAGATCGGCCCTGCTGGTGAGCGCTCCATGTAGGCGTCGAGGGTCTGGTGAAAGTGCCGGATGCGGCTTTCCTGGCGCCGCGCCAGGGTGACGCCCTGCTTCCTGGAGGCCCGCGGAGATGCGGCGGGGCGGTCGATCGGGAGGACAAATTCATGGACGCCTTGAGCTCGGCGCATTTGATGACCCTGCGGCTCGACGTCGCCTTTGCCGCCATGCTGAAGATCGGCGCCACGGTTCACGGGAAGCGGCGCATCGCGCCGATCATCGGGGGAAGATTCGAGGGCGACCGCCTGCGCGGAAAGGTGCTGCCAGGCGGGGCCGACTGGGTGATCAACCGTCCGGACGGCCCCATGGCGATCGACGTGCGGATCACTCTGGAAACGGACGACGAGGCCCTGATCTATGTGACCTACCAGGGCCTGTTCAAAGCCGGGCCCGAGGCGATGGCGCGCTTCAATCGCGGCGAACCCCTGGACGAGGCGGACTATGTTCTGCGCACGGTCGTCCGTTTCGAGACCGGCGCCGAACCCTATAGATGGCTCAACGATCTGCTGGCCATCGGCGTCGGCGAGAACACCGCCCAAGGGCCGGCCTACACCATCTTCGAGGTTCTTTAGGCTGGGCGGGTGGCGACTGGCCCAGGCGGCGCGGCGCGCTCTCTTGGCCAGGCCCGCCCTTTAGGGTTTAGATGGCGCGGATGAAACGAACCCTTTTCGCTCTGAGCCTGGGCGCGCTTGTCGCCCTTGGATGGGGCGCCGCCGCCAACGCCGCCGGTTCCTGCCGGATGCTCCAGATCGGCGAGTTGCCGTTGGCCGCGGACGGGCCACAGGTAAGCGTCGAGGCCCAGGTCAATGGCCACCCGGTGCGGATGATCGTCGACACCGGTTCGGCGGCGACCCTGCTTTTCCGCAAGGGGGCCGAGCAGCTCGGCCTTCCCGCCAGGGCGCTCAAGGCGGTGCGGTTCTACGGCGTGGGCGGCGGGGACGAGGGGGCGATGGCCTACGTCTCCGAATTCAAGCTCGCCAATATGGTGATGCGGAATTTCAACGTGATCGTCACCGGCCGGGGGTCCATTGGGGGCGCGCAGGGGATCTTGGGCGCGGGTTTCCTGCTGCAGAGCGATGTCGAATTCGACCTTCCCGGCGGCAAGGTGCGCTTCTTCAAGCCGGAGGGCTGCGCCGGAGACCAGGTGGTCTATTGGGGCAAGGCCTATTCCGTGGCCCCGATGGTCGGGGACGGGACGCGAAAGATCGCCATCACCGTCAAGCTGAACGGAACCCCGGTGGTCGCCCAGATGGACACCGGCACGGGGATGTCCGTGGTGACCACGGCGACCGCGGCGGCCGTGGGACTCAAACCGGGGGCTGAAGGGGTCAAGGCCGCCGGCTTGATAACGGGCGTCGGCAGGGCGCGGGTGTCGACCTTCGTCGGAACTTTTCCGACGTTCGCCTTCGGCGATGAGACGATCGGCAACGCCAAGCTGCGGATCGCCGACCTGTTCCACGCCGACACCGAAATGCAGCTCGGCTCCAACATCCCGGTCGCGGCGGCCGACACCCCCAGGATGCTTCTCGGCGCCGATTTTTTCCGCGCCCATCGCGTCTATGTCTCCCGCGGCCAGCGGAAGGTCTATGTGTCCTACATGGGCGGGCCGGTGTTCGAGACCCGCGAGGCGCCGCCTCCCGCCGGCGCCGGCGCCGCCCCCACGCCCGCCCGATGATCGCCCCGATCGCCGCCGCCCTGGTCGGCGGCTATCTGCTGGGATCGATCCCGTTTGGCGTGATCGCCACCCAGCTGGGCGGGGCCGGGGATGTCCGCGGCGTAGGCTCGGGCAATATCGGCGCGACCAACGTCCTGCGCACCGGCCGGCGGGATCTGGCCCTGATCACCCTCATCGGTGACGGCGCCAAGGGAGCCGTGGCGGTCCTGCTGGCCGGGGTGCTGATGTCGCCGGCGGCGGGCGTCGTGGCGGGCGGCGGGGCGTTCCTGGGCCATCTGTTCCCCGTCTGGCTGGGATTTCGCGGGGGCAAGGGGGTGGCGACCTTCTTCGGCATCCTCTTCGCCCTCGCCTGGCCGGTCGGCCTCGCCGCCGGCGCGACCTGGATCGCCATGGCGGTCGTGTTCCGCCTCTCCTCCCTGGCCGCCCTGACCGCCGCCGCGCTCTCTCCCCTCTATTTTCTCCTCCTCCACCGATCGAGTGAGGAACGCCTGTGGCTCGCCGCCGGCATGGCGGTGCTGATCTTCATCCGCCATCGCCAGAACATCGCCCGGCTGCTCAAGGGCGACGAACCCCGGATCGGCGCGGCCAAGGCGCCGGCCCCGCCGTGACCGGGGCGCCGTTCGGCGAACGCGAACGGATAGCGTGGCTGCGCCTGGCCCGGGCCGAGGCGGTGGGCCCGGTGACCTTCACCCACCTGATCGGCCGCTTCGGGTCGGCGACGAGGGCCCTGGAGGCCCTCCGGACCTGGCCCGGCGGGGCGAGCGCGCCCAGCCGCCC
>JACDGF010000443.1 GCA_013815405.1 Caulobacteraceae bacterium
GTTCCTTCTCCCGCCCCCAAAACGAAACGGCGGCGGATCGCTCCGCCGCCGCCCCGTACAGCCCGTCCGAAGGACGGGAATCCGACCTATTGGATCGGGTTCTTGTGGCCGGACCGGCTCTGGATGGCCGGCGGGCCGCACCTCTTCTGGACGAACGTCCACTGGACGTCATCCAGGAAGTTCTGGAACGAGAGGTCGTCGCGCCACTCGGTCCAGTCCGCCTTGTTCTGACCGCCCAGCACCATGGAGTCGTTGCCGGCGCCGGCGGCGTAGTTGCCATACACGAGGAACCGGTCCTCCCGGGTGGTCCCGGGGCCCCAGGCGCCGCTCCAGCCCGAGAAGGTGGTGCTGTACCAGGTGCCGTCACTTACCAAGCAGATCTGTTGGATGCCGCCGACGTCCCAGAGGCCCCGATGAAGACCCTTGGCGGAAGCGGCCGCCGGGCTGAGAGCCGCGACGCCCAAGATCGACGCCGCGAGAAGCGCCGAGCGGATTACTGTGGATTTCATTAGAAAGCTCCCCAATGCCGGGGGACCCGTCAGCGTATGCCGATGGCAGCCCCGCAGCTGGCGACAAATTATCCCAAACTCGGCGACAGGTTAACCGAGTCGACAGATGAAATTTCCGTGATCTCCATTTTACTCACGTCGACGGCAGCTTTTCTTACCACAGTTTTGCTAAAGCGGTCAGCGACTTGCCCGCCCCTTTCTTGACGGCCTGCCCTCTTCCCCTGGGCGCGCTGGCCGGGCAATGCTGGACCGGAAATCATGGGAAACGCGATTCGCATCCTTGGCCTGGATCCGGGCCTGCGCCACACCGGCTGGGGGGTGGTGGCGGTCGACGGAGCGCGGCTCAGCCACGTCGCCCACGGGGTGATCGCGCCGCCAGATCGCCTGCCCCTGGCCGGCCGCCTGCTCGCCCTCTTCGAGGCGATCACGGAAATCATCGCCCTGCATTCCCCCGACGAGGCGGCGGTGGAGGAGACGTTCATGACCGCCAACGGATCCTCGACCCTGAAGCTCGGCCACGCCCGGGCGGCGGCGATGATCGCGCCGGCCCGGGCCGGCTTGCCGGTGGCCGAATACGCCGCCAAGGTGGTCAAGAAGGCGGTGGTGGGCACAGGCGGGGCGGACAAGCATCAGGTGGCCTTCATGATCGCCCGCCTGCTTCCGGCCGCCGGATCCCCCACCGCCGACGCCGCCGACGCTCTGGCCGTCGCCATCGCCCACGCCCACGCCCGAACCGGACGGCTCCTAAGGTCGGTGGCGTGATCGGCCGCCTGCGCGGCCTCGTCGCCGAGGTGGCGGAAGAGGACGCGCTGATCGATGTCGGCGGGGTCGGTTATGTGGTGCGGTGCGGGTCGCGCACCCTCACCCGCCTGCCGGCGCCCGGCGACGAGGCCCTGCTGCATGTGGAAACCCAATGGACCGAGGCCGCTGGCCTGCGCCTCTACGGGTTCCTCTTTCGCGAGGAGCGGCGCGCCTTCGTCGCCCTGCAGGCGATCCAGGGCGTGGGACCCAAGGCGGCCCTGGGAGTCCTGGACGTGCTCACCCCGGCCGAGCTGGCCGTCGCGGCGGCGCGCGAGGACAGGGCGGCGGTGGCCCGCGCCAACGGCGTCGGCCCCAAGCTCGCCGCGCGGATCATCGTGGAGCTGAAGAACAAGCCGATCGCCGGCGAGGCGGTGGCGGCGTTCCATGCCGGCGCCGGCGGGGCCGGGCCCGTTCCAACCGCCGCCGGCGAGGCCGTCGCGGCGTTGATAGGCCTGGGCTGGGCCGAGCTCGTCGCGCGCCGGGTGGTCGATCAGGCCGCCCTGCGCCTGGGCGAGGGGGCCGGCGAGGCGGCCCTGATCAAGGCCGCGTTGCAGGAACTCGGGCGATGAGCCGCCTGGTCTCCGGCGAAGCGGCGCCGATCGAGGCCGCCGACAAGGCCCTGCGGCCCCAGACGCTGGATGAATTCGTCGGCCAGGAAGCGTCCAAGGCCAACCTGCGCGTCTTCATCGACGGGGCGCGGAACCGCGGCGAGGCCCTGGATCACGTCCTGCTGTTCGGGCCGCCGGGCCTGGGCAAGACCACCCTCGCCCAGATCATCGCCCGCGAGCTGGGGGTGAATTTCCGGGCCACCTCCGGCCCGGTGCTGGCCAAGGCCGGGGATCTGGCCGCCATCCTGACCAATCTGGAGCCGCGCGACGTCCTCTTCATCGACGAGATCCACCGCCTCGCCGCGAACGTCGAGGAGATCCTCTATCCGGCCATGGAGGATCATGCCCTCGACCTGGTGATCGGGGAGGGGCCTTCGGCGCGGTCGATCCGCATCGACCTGGCGCCCTTCACCCTGGTGGCGGCCACCACCCGCGCCGGGCTCCTCGCCAACCCCCTGCGCGACCGCTTCGGCATTCCCATCCGCCTGAACTTCTACACCCCCGAAGAACTCCAGCGGGTGCTCGTCCAGGCCGCCCGCAAGATGGGCCTGAGCCTCGCGCCCGCCGGGGCGGCCG
>JACDGF010000444.1 GCA_013815405.1 Caulobacteraceae bacterium
CCATTTGGGTCGCCAGGTCGGGCGCCGCGCCGTCGCCCTGGTGGAACGCGAGGGCCGCGCCCGCGCCGAGGACTACACCGAAATCGCCTTCGACGGCCGCGCCGCGCCGGGCGCCCTCATCGCCGGGCGCATCGAGGCCCACGACGGCCGGCGCGCCCGGCTGGACGAATGGGAAATCCGGCCGTGATCGGACCCAAACACGGCTGGCTCGAACGGCTCGGCCAGGGGCTGTCGCGATCCTCGCGCCAGATGACCCGTCAGGTATCCCAGGCGCTCACCGCCAGGCCGCTGGACCAGGAGCAGTTGGACGCCCTGGAGGAGATGCTGATCGAGGCCGATCTTGGCCCCCGCGCCGCGGCGCGGATCGCCCAGGCGTTCGGCGCCCAGCGCTTCGGCAGAAGCTCCACGGAGGATGAGGTCAAGGAGGCCCTGGCCGCCGCCGTCGCCGCCGAGCTCGCGCCGCGGCAAGGGCGGTTCGATCCCTTGGGCGGCCCCCGGCCCTTCGTCGTCCTCTTCATCGGCGTCAACGGCTCGGGCAAGACCACCACCCTGGGCAAGATCGGCGCCGATCTCACCGGCCGCGGCGCCAAGGTGCTGATCGCGGCGGGGGATACGTTCCGCGCCGCGGCGGTGGAGCAGCTGGCGGTCTGGGCGGGGCGCGCCGGGGCGGATTTCATGTCGGCGCCCGCCGGCGCCGACGCCGCCGGTCTCGCCTATGACGCCCTGGAACGGGCGAGGCTGGAGGCCTACGACGTCGTCCTGATCGACACCGCCGGCCGTCTACAGAACAAGCAGGGGCTGATGGACGAACTGACCAAGATGATCCGCGTCCTCAAGAAGCTCGATCCGGCGGCGCCCCACGAGGTCCTGCTGGTCCTGGACGCCACCGTCGGCCGCAACGCCCTGGCCCAGGAGAACATCTTCGGCAACGCCATCGGCGTCACCGGCATCGTCATGACCAAGCTCGACGGCACCGCGCGGGGTGGCGTTCTGGTGCCGGTCGCCCAGGCGTCGGACTCGCCGATCAAGCTGATCGGGATGGGCGAAGGCGTCGACGATCTCCAGGACTTCGACGCCCATGCCTTTTCCCGCTCCCTGGTCGGCCTGGAGGCGACTGTCCATGGCTGATCCCGACGTCGCGCCCCACTCGCCCGCGGTGGCCCGGGGGAAGAGCGTCTGGTTGCGCTACGCCATCGACGGCGCGCCGGCGGTGGCGTTCCTGGCCGTCCTCCTGGCCACGCGCGACTTTCGCCTGGCCACCTGGTTCGTGGTCGGCGGTTCGGCGCTGGCCCTGGCGGCGGGGCTGATCATCGAGCGGCGCCTGGCGCCCCTGCCGGCGGTCACCGGCGCCATGGCCCTGGTCTTCGGCGGCCTGAGCCTGGCGCTCCATCGGGCCGACATCCTGCAGATGAAGATGACCATCGTCGACGGCCTGCTGGGCGCGGCGCTGTTCGGCGGCCTCCTCTTGAAGAAGAATCCGCTGAAAGCGATCCTCGGCGGCGCCTTCCATCTCCCGGACCGCGCCTGGGGCGTGCTGGCGATCCGCTACGGGGTGTTCTGGTGGGCCTGCGCGGCGGCCAATGAGGTCGTCCGGCGCACCCAGACGGCGGAGTTCTGGGCGGTGTTCCGGGTCGTGGTCCTGGTCATCGCCGTCCTCTTCGCCGCGGCCCAGGTTCCCTTCCTGATCAAGCACGGCCAAAAACCCCAAGAGGTCAAGACGCCCGAGCCGCCCGACCCGGGGTTCTAAGGAAGGCTCAAGGCCGTCCACGGATGGTCTGTCTTCAAACTGACGTGAATCTCCGTTAAGCCTCGCCGCCGACGGATCGTACGGGGGGTGGGGGCGACGCCATGGCCAAGGGCAAGACCAGATCCCCGCGCGAGGGCTTGAGCGCCTCGGCGACCCACCTTTTGCACCGCGCCCTCCAGCTGGCCCTGGACTACCACGCCGAGGCGGCCGGCCCGTCGGCGGTGACCCAGCGCCAGTTCACCGTTCTGGCCGCCGCGGGGGCGGCCGACGGCCAGACCCAGAACGACCTGGTCCGCGCCACCGGCATCGACCGCTCCACCCTGGCCGACCTGGTGGCCCGGATGGCGGCCAAGGGCCTCTTGGAACGCGAGCCCTCCGCCACCGACGCCCGGGCCAACACCGTGCGCCTGTCGAAGGCGGGGCGCGACGCCCTGGCCCAGAGCGCGACCCCCGCCGCCGCCGCCGACGCGCGCCTCCTGGCCTTCCTCTCCCCCAAGAAGCGGGAATCGTTCCTGAAGATCCTCGCCACCCTCGCCGCCGCCGCCGACGCGCCCCCGTCGGGCAAGCCGAACACGCCCAAGCCCAAGGCGCATAAAGCCGGAAAGAAGAAAAAGAAGAAGGTCAAGAAGGCCAAGGCGGCGAAGCAAGCCGCCGGTATCGGGGGTTGAGGTAGAGCTATCGGCGACAGCCCATGGGAGGGCGCGCCCCCTCCGTCCCGGCGCGAGAAAGAGCGCCGCGCCACC
>JACDGF010000445.1 GCA_013815405.1 Caulobacteraceae bacterium
CGCCTGGGCGATGCGGGCCTCCGCGGTCTCCACGCCCCGGGCCAGTCGGCCGGCCTCCTCGGCCCGCCGCTTGGCCGCGATCGACTTGGCCGCGGCCTTGGCGTCGGCGGCGACCTTTTGAGCGCGGCCCCGGGCCTCATCCATCTCGCCGGCCGCCGCCCGCGCCTCGTCCTCGGCTTCCTGTTTCATCCGCCGCGCCTCGCCGATGTCCCGGGCGATCCTGTCTTCGCGGGCCCCGATGGCCCCGCCGACGCCGGGCACGAACACCTTGGCGAAGAGGACGTAGAGGACGCCAAAGACGATCAGCACCCAGACCATCTGCCCCGGCCACTGCGCCAGGTCGAACTGGGGCAGGCCGCCGGCGCTCTGGGCGGCGGCGCCCGGGTCGGCCATCGGTCCCTAGACCTTTACGAACAGGATGATGAAGCCCATCACGAAGCCGAAGATGCCCATCGACTCGGCCAGGGCCATGCCCAGGAAGAGCCACACCCGCTCGCCGGCGGCGGCTGATGGATTGCGGATGGCGGCCTGCAGGTAGTTGCCGAACAGGATGCCGAGGCCGGCGCCGGCGCCGATGAGGCCGGTCATCGCGAGGCCGGCGCCCAGGTATTTGGCTGCTGTCACGTCCATTTTGCGTTGGTGTCCTTCGAGGTGAGGGTTTGAAAGGCTAGTGGCCGTGATCCAGGTTCACGACCTCGTTGAGGTAGACGCAGGTCAGGGCGGCGAAGACGAAGGCCTGGAGGAAGGCGACCACCAGCTCGAGCGCCGTCAAGGCGACGATCATCAGGAACGAGACCGCCGAACCGATGAAACCCAGGCTGGCCAGGCCGCCCTGCAGGCCGAAGAGGCCCAGGCCGATGACGAAGCTGGCGAACATATAGGTCACCACATGGCCGCCCAGCATGTTGCCGAACAGTCGCATGGCCAGGGTCAGGGGGCGCACCGAGAACGAGATCAGCTCGATGAGCATCAGGAAGAGGCCCATGCCCCAGTGAACCCCCGACGGCCAGAAGAGCTTGAAGAAGCCCAGGCCGTTGCGCGCGAACCCGACCGCCAGGACGGTGACGAAGGTCATCACCGCCAGGGCCGCGGTCACCGCCAGCTGCGAGGTGACGGTGAAGCCGCCCGGCGCCAGGCCGATGATGTCCAAGGTCGCGATGAGCAGGAAGAGGGTGAAGACGAAGGGGAGGAACGGCCGCCCCCGCTCGCCGATGATGCCGCCGGTCAGGGCCCCGTCGACCATGCCGTAGAGCATCTCGGCGAGGGCCTGCATCCGGCCCGGCACCAGGGCCCGCTTGGCCGACACGAGGAAGAACGCCGAGATCAGGCCGGCGGCGATCAGCATGAACAGGACCGAATTGGTGATCGACATGTCGATCACCCCCACCCCCGGAATCCTAACCGGCAGGGGCGGCATGATCCTTTGGACCATGAACTGTTCCATCGGTTCGATCGCGGCCATCAGTCGCTAAACATCCCTCACGCGTCGTCTTCGTCGTCGTCGCCGGCGCCCGGAACACCCGGCGCCCAGTTCGCCGCCGCCCGCGCGCTTATCCGCGAGGCGGTGCGGACGGTGGCGTAGATAGAGAGCCCGGCCCCGATCAGCAGACCGCCCACCACGCCCCAGGGGCCGGTGTGGGCGAAATGGTCGACCAGCCAGCCCAGCCCGATGCCGCCGAGCACTCCGCCCAGCATCTGGCCAAGCAGCCGATAGCCCTCGCTGGCCTCATCGCCCATTCCCAGGGAGAACGGCTTGACCTCCCGAGCGGCCTCGAACGCGTCCAGCCGGTGGTCGAGGCGTTCGAGCGCCCCTCGGCTGGTCTCGTCCGGCGTTGGCATGGGTGTAAAAGGTCTCTGAAAGCCGACCCCGACACCCTGCCGCGGCCCGGCCAGGTCGCGGCAAAAACTATAGAGGCGGGCGCCGCGCGTCAAGACTCGGCGCTTTGCCTATAAGCCATTGATGTCGCTGGCCGTTTTTGTAGAGTGTCTTCACTGCGCCGCCATGGCTTCAGCCTGGCGCAGATCCACGCTCACCAGTTGCGAGACCCCGCGCTCGCGCATGGTGACTCCGAAGAGGCGGTCCATCCGCGACATGGTCAGGGCGTTGTGGGTGATGGTGACGAAACGGGTCGGGGCGCGGATGCTCATCTCGGCCAGAAGGTCGCAGAACCGCTCGACATTGGCGTCGTCCAGCGGCGCGTCCACCTCGTCGAGCACGCAGATCGGGGCCGGGTTGGCCAGGAAGACCGCGAAGATCAGGGCCACGGCGGTCAGGGCCTGTTCCCCGCCGCTCATCAGGCTCATCACCGCCATCCGCTTGCCCGGCGGGCAGGCATAGATCTCCAGGCCCGCTTCGAGGGGGTCGGGGGATTCCACCAGGCGCAGCTCCGCCTGGCCCCCCTGGAAGAGGGTGGTGAACAGGCCGCGGAAATGGCCGTCGATGACCTCGAAGGCGGCGGTGAGGCGCGTCCGCCCCTCGGCGTTCAGT
>JACDGF010000446.1 GCA_013815405.1 Caulobacteraceae bacterium
GCCTCAGGATCGCGAAATGATCGTCGTCGACCGCCCCGGTTTCGCGGCCAGCGAACCGGAACAGTGCGTCGGAGACATCCGGCTCCAGGCGCGGGCCTTGGCCCCCCTCCTCGACGCCCGGCCCGGCCAGAGGGTGCTGCTGGTCGGCCAGTCCTATGGAGCGGCCATCGCCACCGTGATGGCGCGCGCCCGGCCCGGGCGGGTGGCCGGCGTGGTCCTGCTGTCGAGCTATCTGGGCGAACCGGGCCCCACGGCGCGCTGGCTGATCGGGCTGGGGTCTCGTTTCCTGGGCCTGATCCCGCGGGATCTGCGCAACGCGGTGATGGAGGTGGCGGGCGCGCCGGCGCAGATGGCGCATATGCGCTCGGCCCTCAGGGGGCTGCGGGTTCCGGTTCACATGGTCCATGGCGAGCGGGACGATTTCGCGCCCATCGCGGCGGCGCGCCGGCTGGCGGGCGAAGCGCGGACGCGCCATCCCCCGCGTTTCGATCCCGTTCCCGGCGCCGATCATTTTCTCAACGATGGCCCGATCGAGATCTTGCTCGGCCGCCTGGAGGCTTGGCTTCCCGTCGCCCGCCCCCCGCGAACGTGGCCGCAATGGGTCAAGTCGGGCCCCCTCGCCGGCCCAGGCATCGGCAGGGTCAATCTAGCGGCTTCCTGATCGACAAAGCCGCTGGGGGTTTGGTCGCATCCTTTCATTCCTCGATCGCCGCTCGAGACATTGGCGGCGATTCCGTTCCTCCTCTCCCCCGCTGGGGGATGGACCGCGAAGGGGCGGAGGTTGCGTGAGGTGGTGGGCGAGGCGCTGGCGAAAGGCCTGACAAACGCCTACGCGCTCGCCGCGGCGCTGGGCCGCGCCTTGGCGCGCTCGAACCAGGCGGCGATGTTGCGGTTGTCCGGATTGAGCGGCTGACCCACCTGGCCGCCGAAATCGAGGAAACAGAAGAGCAGGATGTCGGCCAGGGTAAAGCGCTCGCCCACGATCCAGGTCCGTCCCGCGATCAGGCCGTCCAGCCAGGCGAGCTTGTCCTGGGCGACGGCCTTGAGGTCGTCGGCCGCCTGGGGAATGCAGCGTACCCGGCTCTTGAACAGCCCCAGGCCTTCGGAAAAACGAAAACCGTTGGCCATGGGCTCGACGATGTTCAGGTCGATCCGCCGCGTCCACATGCGCGTCTCCGCCCGTTCCTTGGGCGTGGTCCCGATTAGCGGCGGGCTGGGATGGAGTTCCTCCAGATATTCGCAGATGGCGGTGATCTCGGCGAGGACGAAGCCCTCGTCCAGTTCCAGCGCCGGGGTGGTTCCGGAGGGGTTCCTCGCGCCATAGCCCGGCTGGCGGTTCTCGCCCCCCATCAGATCGACCTCCACGCGCGCCACGTCCACGCCCTTTTCGGCCATGAACATCTTGACCACCCTGGGGTTGGGGCCGACGGAATTGTAGAACTTCATGGGCTTGATCTCTCCTTGCCTTGACGCGCCCTCGTTCCGGGGCCATGGCGCGGTCGTTCGATGCACATGCCTAGGGCGGCCGGTCCCATGAATGCAAGGCTGACGGAGGGGAAGATCCGTCGCGCGGGCGCCGCCTTCCTTTTCCTCCTCGCCCTGGCCGCCTGTACGCGCAAGCCGCCCGCCGAACGCCCGCCCCAGCCCGGCGACAAGGCGGTGGCGCGGATCAACGGCGCGCCTGTCTGGGCCTCGGACGTCAAGCGCGAGGCGGTCGCCCAGGGCCTGATCGGCCAGGGCGAGCCGCTGGATTCGACCTCGGCGGTGTTCGGACAGGTGCTCGACGAGGTGGTCGACGGCAAGCTCCTGGCCGCCGAGGCGATCCGGCGGAGGCTGGACAAGGATCCGGCGGCGCAGCGCCGCCTGGGATCCGCCCGCGAGCGCGTGTTGGGCGACATTCTGCTGGAAAGCGCGGTCGGCAAGGCGGTCAACGGCGAAGCGGTCAATGGCCTCTACCAGGAGATGCTCAGGAACGAGACGCCTTCGGAGGAACTGCGTTTGCGCCAGATCGTGTCGGCGAGCCAAGCCGACGCCGAGCAGGTGAAGAAGGTCCTCATCGGCGGCGCCGCGTTCGACGCCGTCGCCGCCGAACGATCGAGGGACGAGGCCACCCGCTTCAAGGGCGGGGAACTGGCCCCTCTGACCGTCGACATGCTGCCCGAGGGCTACGCCGGCGCCCTCAAGGACGCGAGGGCCGGCCAACTGGTGGGACCGTTCCAGGCCGCCGCCGGCTGGGTGGTGGCCCGCGTGGACGCCCGCCGCCAGGAGGCGCCGATCACCCTCGAGGTGGCGCGCCCGCAGATCATCCGCTTCCTCACCTATGATCAGGTAAAGGACCTGGTCTTGGACCTGCGCCGTCGCGCCAAGGTCCAGACCCTGATCGCCCCGCCCAGGGCCTTTCCCGGCGCCCCGCCCGAGCCGGCGGGCGCGCCGCCTGCCACGCCGGCGACCGCGAAGCCGCCGGCCCGGCCTTAGCCCAATCTAGTC
>JACDGF010000447.1 GCA_013815405.1 Caulobacteraceae bacterium
GCCCTGGCCACCATCGTCGCTCTGGACGACGGGGGGCCGCGGCCGGTGGGGACCCAGATGGTAATCGGGAGGGATGTCGTCTCGGGGTTCCTATCGGGGGGTTGCCTGGAGGCCGACGTCGCCGGCCATGCGCGGGAGGTGCTCGGCGACGGCGAACCCAGGCGGCTGGTCTATGGCCAGGGCAGCCCCTGGCCCGACATCCGCCTGATGTGCGGCGCGCGGATCGAAGTTCTGCTCGAGCGCGTCGCGCCCGAAGACGAAGCGGCGCTGCGCCTGTTCGCCCTCACCGACGCCCGGGCGCCGGCGCTGTGGCTGAGCGATGGCGCGCGCCGGGCCTGCGGCCCTCTGGGCGATCCGCCGCGGGACTGGCCGGGCGCGTTTCGCAAGGTCTATCGGCCCGTCCCACGCCTCGTGGTGCTGGGCGCCGATCCCACCGCCCTGGCCATCGCCGCCCTGGGCGCCCAGGCCGGTTGCGCGACGACCCTGGTGCGGCCCAAGGGACCGATCGAGGCGCCGCCGCTCGCCGGCGTGGCCTATCGGCGAGACGAACCCGCCGACGCCCTGGCGGCGATCGGCCTGGATGCCTGGACGGCGGTGGCGGTGGCCACCCATGAGGCCGAGCTCGACCATGACGCCTTGGTGGTCGCCCTGGGGTCAGACGCCTTTTATGTCGGCGCCCTGGGCGCGCGCCGGCGTCTGCCGCAACGGGTGGCCTGGCTGGCGGCGGCCGGATTGTCCCGCGAGGACATCGGCCGCCTCCATGCGCCCATCGGGCTGGACGTCGGCGGCAAGGCGCCCTGGGAGGTGGCGATCGCGGTCCTGGCCCAGATCACCGCCCTGCGCCACGCGGGCGAGGCGGACATCGAAGCGTGAAGGGCCTCTTTCATGCTCCGGCCAAAGGGCGAAAGGGATATGAGCTTGCTCGATCGGCGGCTTCGGGGTCACGCCATCCGGCCGCGCGGCGCCAGCGGTCGGCCGCTTCCAGCGCGGCGCGCAAAACCCGGGCGCGCAAGCCGCAGATTTCCGCCGCTCCGGCCGCTCCCGTGAGCTGGTTCAAGCCCGCTTCGCGTTCGTAGAATCCAGCGAGGGCGCGAACCTCGGCCAGGGCGATCGGGCCGTGGTCCCCGATTACCGCGCCGCCGATGTGGCGATAGGGGGCGCCGTTCACGAAGCTCACGGCCCCGCGAGGTCGAGGGCGGCGGCCAGGACGCGCCAAGCGTGGGGTTCGACGAGGTCGTCGAACACGGCCTCCAGCACCAGGGCGCCGGCGCGGCGAGGGTCCAACGCGCCCTCGCGGGCGAAATCGAGTCGCCGAAGAAGGCGGCCCCACGATGCGACGCTTTCGGCGATGGCGCCGGAAAGGGCGGCCAAGACCTCGATCTCGCTCCCGGCCACGCCCCCGCCGCCCTCGAAGCGCTCGGCGCAGGCTTCGACGAAGGCTTCACGCAGGGCGTCCAGAGCCCGCAGCCGATCGGCTCGCGGATCGGAATTCGTCATCGAGCGGGTCCCGAGTGCATATCATATAGTTGCACAGTGTAATATATTTGTCAACGCCGGAAGTTGCATAACGCGATACACGTTTCGGTAATTTGGGGTCGGGCTTGAGAATCGCCGCCGGCGGCGCCAAAGGCGTGGCATGGATGAAGCTCCGCCGGGGACGCCGCGAGCGCCGGCCCCCGCGGCGCTGTTCCTCGCCTTCCTGGCCATCGCCATGCAGGGGTTCGGCGGGGTCCTGCCCTTCGCCCGGCGAACCCTGGTGGAGCGACGCGGCTGGCTGGACGCCGAAGACTTCATCGAAACCTTGGCCCTCTGCCAGTCCCTGCCCGGGCCCAATATCGTCAATCTGTCGGTCGTAGTCGGATCGAGGTTCGCCGGCGTCAAGGGCGCCTTGGCGGCGCTCGCCGGCCTGGTCGGCGCGCCGGTGGCGCTGGTGATCGCCCTGGGCGCCCTCTACGGCCGATACGGCGAAACGGGGCGGCTGCACGGCGCCATCGTCGGCCTGGGCGCGGCCGCCGCCGGGCTGGTCGCGGCGACCGGCGCCAAGATGGCGTTGCCGCTGATCCGGCGACGGCCGGTCTCGGCGGCGCCCTTCATCGCCCTGGCCTTCGCCGGGGTCGCCCTGGCGCGCCTGCCCCTGGCGTGGGTGCTCGTCGCCCTGGCGCCGTTCAGCGTCGCGGCGGCCTGGAGGGCCCGACCGTGAAGCCGTTGTCGGATACCCTGACTGCCTTGTTCGTCCAGTTCGCCATCCTCTCCCTGCTGGCCTTCGGCGGGGCCAACGCGGTGGTCCCGGAGATCCACCGCCAGGCCGTGGAAATCAACCACTGGATGAGCGACGCGGACTTCGCCGCCCTCTTCGCCATCGCCCAGGCGGCGCCCGGGCCGAACTTCATGATCTCCACCCTGGTGGGCCTGAAGGCGGCGGGGCTGGCCGGGGCCCTGGTCGCCACCGTGGCGATGTGCGCGCCTTCCTGCCTGCTCGCCTTCTG
>JACDGF010000448.1 GCA_013815405.1 Caulobacteraceae bacterium
GAGGGAGATTGCGCCGGGTTCGCGCCGGGATGACTTTGGCCGGCATCCTTGGCGGGCGCGGCCGGGTCGACGAGGCCTACGAAGCCTTGGAAGGCGCCAGCTTCGCCCATCTGTTCACGCCGGAGGGTTGCTTGCCGCTCACCGAACTGGGCCTCAACGTCGTCTTCACGCCGCTCTATCGCGCCATGCGCCGGGGTGCCCGGTTCGTCGGCCTGTGCGCCCGGCTGGGCCTCGCGGATTTCTGGGCCCACAGCGACGAGTGGCCCGACTTCGCCGAAGACGTCGCCCCGTTCTACGATCTCAAGGCCGAGGTGGGGCGGGTGTTGGCGTTATCGGCGAGACGCTCCGTCTGGTCGCCAAGCCACGTTTGATCGGGACGCGCGGGGGGTTATGAAAGGCGTCTCCATCGCCGAGCGACCAGGAAGCGAATCATGAACGCCCGCGCCCACGCTCCCGCCGACGCCGCCGATCCCTTCTTCGCCGCCGGCTTGGCCGAAGCGGATCCCGCCGTGGCGGAGGCGGTGGGCCGGGAGCTTCGCCGCCAGCGCGACCAGATCGAACTGATCGCGTCGGAGAACATCGTCTCACGCGCGGTGCTGGAGGCGCAGGGGACGGTGCTGACCAACAAGTACGCCGAGGGCTATCCGGGGCGTCGCTACTACGGCGGCTGCGAATATGTCGACGTGGTGGAGACCTTGGCGATCGAGCGGGCCAAGTCCCTGTTCGGCTGCGCCTGGGCGAACGTCCAGCCCCACTCCGGCTCCCAGGCCAACCAGGCGGTGTTCATGGCCCTGATGAAGCCGGGCGACACTTTCATGGGGATGGATCTGGCGGCGGGCGGGCACCTCACCCACGGCAAATCGGTCAACCAGTCGGGCAAGTGGTTCCGCCCCGTGGCCTATGGCGTGCGGACGCAGGACCAGATCATCGACTACGACGCCCTGGAGGAGATCGCCAGGGAGCACCGGCCCCAGCTGATCATCGCCGGCGGCTCGGCCTACAGCCGGACGATCGATTTCGCGCGTTTCCGCGAGGTCGCCGACAGTGTCGGGGCGTACCTCATGGTGGACATGGCCCATTTCGCCGGCCTGGTCGCGGGCGGGGCGTTTCCCAGCCCCTTGCCGCACGCCCATGTGGTGACCACCACCACCCACAAGACCCTGCGCGGGCCGCGCGGCGGCATGGTCCTGGCCAACGACCCCAAGCTCGGCAAGAAGATCGACTCGGCGGTCTTCCCCGGTTTGCAGGGCGGCCCGCTGATGCATGTGATCGCGGCCAAGGCGGTGGCCCTGGGCGAAGCGCTGCGGCCCGAGTTCAAGCTCTATGCGCGCCAGGTGATCGCCAACGCCCAGGCCCTGGCCGACGCCCTGGCGTCCTTGGGCCTCGACATCGTCTCGGGCGGCACCGACAGCCACCTGATCCTGGTCGATCTGCGGCCCAAGGGCGTCAGCGGCAAGGCGGCCGAGGCGAGTCTCGAGCGAGCCAACATCACCTGCAACAAGAACGGCATTCCCTTCGACCCGGCGCCGCCGGCGATCACCTCGGGCCTGAGGCTGGGCAGCCCGGCGGGAACCAGCCGGGGCTTCGGCGCGCCCGAGTTTCGCCGCATCGGCCAGCTGATCGCGCAGGTGGTCGACGGCCTGGCGGCGAGCGGCGATGAGGGCAATCGCGAAAACGAGGCCCGGGTCCGGGCCGAGGTGGCGGGCTTGACCGCGCGATTCCCGATCTACACTTGACGGCCTGATCACCGCATCGGAAGGGCAAGATCATGCGCTGCCCGTTCTGCGGGGAACTCGAAAGCCAGGTCAAGGACAGCCGCCCCTCGGACGACGGGGCGGCGATCCGGCGCCGGCGCCATTGCCCCGAATGTGGAGGGCGTTTCACCACCTTCGAGCGCGTCCAGCTGCGCGAACTGACCATCCTCAAGCGGTCCGGGCGCCGCGCGCCGTTCGACCGGGAAAAGCTGGTGCGCTCCATCTCCATCGCCACCCGCAAGCGCCCCGTGGAGCCCGAGCGGGTGGAGCGCATGGTCAGCGCCATCGTGCGCCAGCTCGAGAGCCGGGGCGAGACGGAGCTGGCCTCCCACGTGGTCGGCGAGATGGTGATGAAGGCGCTCAAGGCGCTCGACGACGTGGCCTATGTCCGCTACGCCTCGGTCTATCGGGATTTTCGCCAGACCGAGGATTTCGCCCGCTTCCTGAGCGACGAGGGCCTGGCCGACGAGCCGGAGGCATGAAGCCGGCGCGAAAGCCGGCGGGCAAGCCAGCGCGCCAGGCCCGCTCGGTCGCCCGCCTCGCCGCGGTCCAGGCCCTCTATCAGATGGAGGCGTCGGGAGTGGGGGCCGAGGCGGTGGTCCGCGAATTCGTCGAGCACCGCTTCGACCATGACGTGGACGGCACGCGCCTGGCCGTCGCCGACCAGGCGTTCTTCGCCGCCCTGGTCGGCGGGGTGGTCGCGGCGCAGGGCGACAT
>JACDGF010000449.1 GCA_013815405.1 Caulobacteraceae bacterium
GGCCGGCGTTCTACCTCATGGTGCGCAATCACGATGCGGTGACCCTGCTCGCCGCCACCGCCCTGCTCGCCGGCTTGAGCGCGCTCACCACCGCCGCGGTGCTGGTGGCCATCACCGAGTCCCTGCACAAGGAAATCCGCGGCGCCGGCATGGGGACGGTCTACGCGACCGCCGTGGCGGTCTTCGGCGGCACCACCCAGCCGGCCATCGCGTGGCTGATCCACGCCACCGGCGACCCGCTGTCGCCGGCCTGGTACATGATGGGCGCGACGGCGGTCGGCCTCATCGCCTCGGTGCTGATGAAGGAGACCGCGCACGCCCGCCTGCCGGCCGGCGGACCGGTCAGCCCCGCGCTGGCGTAGCCCGCCGCTTCTACACGCGTCGAGAAAGGTCGCGCCTCGATGAATTCCGCCGAAAGTTTCAGCCCGTCCTACGCCGAGGCGCGGGACAGGTTCCTGCGCCACTCGGGCGACGCGGGCGGCGCCCTGGAGACCATGAGCCACCCCGAAGCGGGGCCGGACGGCGGCGCGCTTGGCGTCGACGTCGCCTGGTTCGGGCCGCGCGAGGCCGAGGGCGTGCTGGTGATGATCGCCGGCACCCATGGGGTCGAGGGATTCTGCGGATCGGGCGCTCAGGTCGACTTCCTGGCCCGCGGCGAGGCGGGCCGACTGCCGGCGGGCGTCGCGGTCCTGATGATCCATGCCGTCAACCCCTACGGGTTCGCCTGGCTGCGACGGGTGACCCATGAGAATGTCGATCTCAACCGCAACTGGGTCGATTTCGCCAGGCCGCTTCCCGCCAACCCGGGCTATGACGCGCTCAGCGCCGCGATCTGCCCGGACGCGTGGACCGACGAGGCGCAAGCGTCGGGCGCGAAGACGATGGGCGCCTACCTCGCCGAGCACGGCCCGGCGGCCCTGCAGCACGCGTTGAGCGGCGGCCAGTATCGCCATCCGAAAGGCGTCTTCTATGGAGGCTCGGCCCCGACCTGGTCGCGGCGCACCCAGACGGCGATCTTCGAGAACTATCTGCGGGCGGCCGGCAAGGTGGCGATCATCGACTATCACACCGGCCTGGGGCCCTGGGGCTACGGCGAGCGGATCGTCACCGAGCCGCCCGGCGCCCCCGGCTATGAGCGGGCCAAGGCCTGGTGGGGCGGCGCGATCACCTCCCCAGCCGACGGCACCTCGACCTCCGCTCCGATCACCGGTGACGGGCTGGGCGCCGCGCCCGGGCTTCTGCCGCGGGCCGAAGTCACCGCCATGGCCCTGGAAATCGGCACCCAGTCCCTGGCCGAAGTGTTCCTCGCCGTGCGGGCCGACGCCTGGCTCCACGCCCATGGCGACCCCGCTTCGCCCCGGGGCCGCGCGATCAAGGCCCAGATCCGCGCCGCCTTCTATGGTGACTCCGACGACTGGAAAGGCATGGTCGCGGGGCAGTCCCTGCTCGCCTGCCGCCAGGCGATCGCGGGGCTTCAGGGTCGAGGGCGGCTCACACTGGCGAGGGGCCCAGGGGCTGCCAGAGTTCCACCTTGACGCCGGCGGGATCGACCAGCCAGGCGAACCGGCCGTAATCCTCGTCCTGCCGCCCGACCGGTTCCTCGCCCGCCTTCGCCGCGAGGGCGAGCACCCCATCGATGTCGTCCACGATCAGATTGATCATGAACGGCTGGGCCGATGGCTCGAAATAGGCGGTGTCGGCCGCGAACGGGCTGAGATTGGTGCAGCCCACGGCCGGGTGCTTGAAGATCGCCGCGCCGAATTCCTCGAACGAAACCCCCAGAACCCGGTGGTACCAAGCCCTCCAGGCCTCCACGTCGGGCGCCTTGATAAAGACACCGCCCAAACCGACCACCTTGGCCATGACCTATCCCTTCTCCATCTCGGTCGCCGCAATCTCAGCCACGGCGAGCGCCAACCCTGGATCGCCGCCATCGTCGATTTCCCAGGACGCCGAAAGCCCGGCGTAGGCCAGAACCCAGAGTAGCAGACGCGACGGTTCCAGCCCCGCCGCCTCGGCGACAACCCGGACGCGGCGCGCCAGCCTACCGGGCGCCGCGGCGGTCTCCAAATCGGGGTTGCAGAACAGATTGGCGTAGTCGAAGCCGCGCTCGCCAAACAGGCCCTTGGGATCGATAGCCAACCAGCCGCGAGGGCCGAAATCAAGCACATTGGCGTGATGGATATCGCCGTGCAGGACGCTCTCCTCGCGGGGTGAGGCCAGGATCGATCGGGCGGCGGCGGCCGATTTGACCAGCACTCCGCCATGGCGGGACGCGGCTGGCGACAGCTGACGGAACCACACCGGCAAAGGCGCCAGCGCGGGCTTCGGCGCCGGCCGGTCCCTCCGCGCGTGCAGTTCCCCCGCCACTTGGCAGAGGACTCGGCTCGCGGCGTCATCCTGGCCCGAGCGCGCCATCGCGGTCAGCGACCGCGCGCCCATCGCCCGCTCCAGCAACAGGGCCTCGGCC
>JACDGF010000450.1 GCA_013815405.1 Caulobacteraceae bacterium
GTCCCCGCCACGCCGGTCGCCTACGATCCGCCGTCCTGCGAGCGCCCGGCCTCCGCCGAGCAGGATCGCCTCTGCCTGCAGCGACGGGCCGTGGAGGCCGCCGAACAGAACGCCATGTGGATCGAACGCCTCTACTGGGTCGGCGTTACCATCGCGCTGGGCCTCATCCTGGCGATCGTCGTCGCCTACCTCGCGGTGCGGCGCGGGCGCCGGTCGCCGGGGGCGTAGTCCTCCTCGATATGCCCCTTCAGAGCTGCTTCGGTGAACCGCACCGGCTTCAACTTCATCGCCACGAAGAGCGGGGTCTGGTCAGCGTAGTGGGGCGAGCGGGGATCGAGGGTGGCCGAGCCGAACTGGTGGATGCTTTCCGAGGACAGCGTTCCGGCCCGGTCCCAGGTCACGAACATGATCAGGGTGTCGCCGTCGGCCGCCTTGAGCCGCCCGTCCGGCTGGGCCTCGCCATAGACCGCGCGATAGGTGTCCGGGCCGCCGTCGATGGGAAGGTCGAGCTTGCCGCGAATGATCCGGTTCACCTGGCCCCACTGGGGGTCGACGCGGCCGAAGTGGGTGTTCAGGGTCGCCATCGCCTTGGCCAAGGCCCCGCGCGCGCCCACCCGCTTGCCGGCCCCCAGATCCTCGGCGATCGGCAGGGCGGTGAGCACCGCCAGGGCCGCGCCCCGGCTCTCCACATTCGTGCGCCGGTCCCAGCCGGCCAGCAGGGCCTGGGCGGCCTGGATCCCCGCGTCGCCCTTGGGATCAAGCGCCGCCACCGCCGCCAGCACCTTGGCCATGTCCGAACGGGAGCTGTAGGCGACGTCGAACTTGTAGCGGCGGAACGCCTCCGCTGTGATCTTCGGATCCGCCCCGAAGGTCTCTAGCGCCCGCCACGCCCGATTGGTCATGCCGGTCTCCAGGCCCATGCTGGCCGGGAAATCCCTCGGCTTGAGCGCGTCTTGCGGCCCCGTCGCCTGGAAGGGGGTGTTGTTGGAGTTGAACACCAAGCCGGATTTGGGATTCCAGATCTGTGGCGTGGCCGAGAACGGCCGGTAGCGTTTCCAGATCAGGTCCGAGCGGTCGCCGGGCAGGGTCTTTTTCCAATCGACGCTGGCGATCCGGTCTGGGAACTGGCCGTTGTAGACATAGCCGATGTTCCCCTTCTCGTCGCCGTAGATGTAGTTGATCGACGGCAGGGCCTGGAGCGCCATGGCCGCGCGCCACTCGGCCATGTCGCGCGCCTTGTTCAGCCGGAAGTACTGCAGCGGCTGGCGCGCCGTCCCCATGCCGGCGTAGCGCAGGGCGAAGACGCCGTGGTCGGTCTTCATCACCGGCCCATGGGCCGACCACAGGACCTCCTTGTGTGCGGTCCAGATCAGCGGCCCCGCGATCTTCACCCGGATCGCCGCGTCGCTCTTTTCGAAGTCCTTCCACGCCCCGTCCAGGCGGTACTGGCCGGGGTCCTTGGGATTTATGGTGAGTTGATAGATGTCGACCAGGTCCGGCTGGTTGACCGTATTGGCCCAACCCAGGTGTTCATTGTGGCCGTGCAGCATGAAGGGCGAGCCGGGGAAGAATCCCCCGGCCACGTGCCAGCCCTCGCCGCTCTGCAGCACCGCCTCGTACCAGGCCACCGGCCCCGCATAGGGCTGGTGCGAATTGACCAGCAGGCGGGTCGCCCCGTCCGCCGAGCGCGAGGGCGCGACGGCCACGCCGTTTGACCCGATTGGGGCCATGGGCTTGCCGCTGGTTGGCTTGATCAGCGCCTCCAGCGTCTCTTGGAGGCCATAGAAGAGGGGCGTCTTGAACACGAAGCCCGCGAGGGTGTCCTTGCCGGTGAGCGGCAGTAGGTCGGGAGCCGCCGCGCCCGGGTGTTTCGCCGCGTAGAAATTCACCCCGTCGGCGTAGGCCTTCAGCACCGCCCGCACGTCGGGGGGCAGCTCGCCGTAGTGGGCGTTGACCGTCGGCCACACCCGCATCAGCCTAACCAGATAGTCGCCGGGCGCCGCTTGCCGGCCCTTCAGCGCCGCCAGCTCGCCGCGCGTGGCCAGCGCCGCCTCCTGGATGGTGGCGAAGTCGTCTTCGCTGTGGGCGTAGCCCAGGCCGAAGGCGACGTCCGCGTCCCTCGGCCCCAGCACGTGGGGCACGCCGAAATCGTCCCGGCGGATTCGCACGTGATAGGCGGTCGCCTTGGCGATCAGGGCTGTGGGATCGGGCGGCGCCGGCCGGCCCATCCGGTCGGTGAGAACCACGCCCCCGCTCGCCAACAAGGCGATGACCGCCAGACCCGCGAGAGCCAACCCCAGCCATTTCAGAAACCGCATCAACCCTCCCGCCCGATGAGCTGGAAGGCATAAAGCATTGTCCGTCCCATCCCCAACCCTGGCTCACTCCGACGCCGCCCCCCAAATCTCCGTTACCCCCGGGCGTAAGCCCAGGGGGGCCCACAGACACCTTCCGAAGTGTGGCC
>JACDGF010000451.1 GCA_013815405.1 Caulobacteraceae bacterium
CGCGCCCGGCCTGCCGGTCGATGTCGAACCCCTGGCGGCGGTGAACCGGTGACCCTGGCCATCGACGTCAAGGATCTCAGCAAGAGCTTCGGCGGCAAGCGGGTGGTCCAGGACGTGGCCATCCAGGTCGAGGAGGGCCGGATCACCGGCTTCCTGGGCCCCAACGGCTCGGGCAAGACCACCACCCTGCGCATGCTCTGCGGCCTGCTCACCCCGGATGCCGGCGAGGGCCGGGTGCTGGGCCTGGATTTCCGCCGGGAGGCCGCCGCGGTCAAGCGCCAGACCGGCTACATGACCCAGCGGTTCTCCCTCTACGGCGACCTGACCCTCGCCGAGAACCTCGACTTCATCGCCCGGGTCTACGGGCTGGACAGGCGCAAGGAGCGGGTGAACCGCGCGCTGGAGGATCTGGGCCTGAAGGACCGCCGCGGCCAGCTCGCCGGCGACCTCTCCGGCGGCTGGAAGCAGCGCCTGGCCCTGGCCGCCTGCATCCTGCACGAGCCGCGCCTGCTGCTGCTGGACGAGCCCACCGCCGGGGTCGACCCCAAGGCCCGGCGCGAGTTCTGGGACCAGATCCACGACCTGTCGGCCAAGGGCCTGACGGTGCTGGTCTCCACCCATTACATGGACGAGGCCGAGCGCTGCCACGACATCGCCTATATCGTCTATGGCCGGCTCATCGCGCGGGGCACGGCCGCCGAGGTGATCGCCGCCTCGCATCTGACGACCTGGCTGGGCGAAGGGCCGGGGGCGGACCGCCTGGCGCGGGACCTGGCCGGCAAGCCCGGCGTCACGGCGGCGGCGCCGTTCGGCGGGCAGGTCCACGTCTCGGGAACGGATCCGGCGGCCCTCGAGGCGGCCATCGCGCCGTGGCGCAAGCCTCCCTACCGTTGGGAACAGTCGGCGCCGTCGCTGGAGGACGTGTTCATCCAGCTGATGAGCCAGGCGCCGGACAATTTCGCATGAGCGGCCTTTCCCTGGCGCGGGTCATGGCGGTTCTGGTCAAGGAGTTCACTCAGATGCGCCGGGACCGGCTGACCTACGCCATGATGCTGGTGATGCCGGTCATCCAGTTGCTGCTGTTCGGCTATGCGATCAACAGCGACCCCAAGCACCTGCCGGCCGCGGTCCTGATTCAGGACCAGTCGCGCCTGGCCCGCTCCACCCTCGAGGCGCTGAAGACCACCGGCTATTTCGACTTCGAGCACCAGGCGCGCGGGCCCGCCGAGCTCGATCGGATGATGGCCGACGGCCGCGCCCAGTTCACCGTCACCATCCCGCCGGATTTCTCCCGCCGGGTGGTGCGCCGGGACAAGGCCCAGATCCTGATCGAGGCCGACGCGGCCGACCCCACCGCCACCGGCGCCGCCCTGGCCGCCGTCGCCGGCCTGCCGCCGGACGCGCTCGGCCGGGACCTCCGGGGTGTGGCGGGCGCCGCGCCGGGGCCGGGCCCGCCGTTCGAGATCGTGGTCCACCGCCGCTACAATCCGGAGAACATCTCCGCCTACAACATCGTCCCCGGCCTTCTCGGCGTCGTGCTGTCCATGACCCTGGTGATGATGACCGCCCTCGCCGTCACCCGCGAACAGGAGCGCGGGACCATGGAGAGCCTGCTGGCGACGCCGGTCCGGCCGATCGAGGTCATGACCGGCAAGCTCGCCCCCTATGTCGTGGTCGGCTTGGTCCAGACCGCGGTGATCCTGACCCTGGCGCGGGTCCTGTTCGACGTGCCGATGCAGGGCGGCGTCCTGGCGCTCGGCATCGGCGTCCTGCTGTTCATCGTCGGCAGCCTTGCGCTCGGCTTTCTGATCTCAACCCTGGCGCGGAACCAGTTGCAGGCCATGCAGCTTTCCGTCTTCTACCTCCTGCCCTCGATCCTGCTCTCGGGCTTCCTCTATCCGTTCAAGGGCATGCCCATGTGGGGGCAGGCCTTGGGCACGATCATCCCGGTGACCCACTTCCTGCGCGTGGTCCGCGGCGCCTTGCTCAAGGGCCACGGCGTCACGGAGCTCTGGCCCAGCCTGGCGGCCCTGGGGGTGTTCGTCACGGTCGTCAGCACGCTCGCCATGCTCCGCTACCGGAGGACGCTGGATTGACCCACATCATCATCGCCGGGTTTCGTTGCGTGGCGCCGGTCGGCCGCGATCTGGACTCGTGGCGCCGAGCGCGCTTTGAAAGGTCGCCCACGGAACACCTCTCCCAAAGGGAGAGGGAGGGGCCCGCGCCCTCTTTGGGCGTGGGAGGGTGAGGGGTTACCCGCTGTCCCGATCTGTGCCCCAGCTTGCGTCAAGGCGCTGAAACATGGAGGGAAATCCCCCGGCGTCGTAACCTGTGCAACCCGATACATTCCTGACAGTTTGTCCGGTTACATCCCTGACGGTTTTTTCGGCTCTTCAGTGATCGTTTTGGTGCGAGGCGGCCGCCTCGCGCCAAAACGAACGATTTCTCCTGTCATCC
>JACDGF010000452.1 GCA_013815405.1 Caulobacteraceae bacterium
GCCCTGGCCAACGACGGCGATCTGGGCGGTGTGCGCCTCCTCCCCTCCGGCCTGGCGGCCAAGGCGGGAAGGGAGCGCATCGCCGGCCCCGATCTCATCCTGCCTTATGACTTCAGCTGGGGCGCGGGCTTCATGCGCAACCAGGGCCTTGGGATCTATGGCCCGGGCGGGGAGGCTTTGGGACACTCCGGCTGGGGCGGCAGCTGCGCCTTCGCCGACCCCGTGCGCGGCGTCTCGGGGGCCTATGTGATGAACCGCCAGTCGGCCGAGTTGATCGCCGACCCGCGCGCCCGTCGCCTGATCGACGCCGCTTACGCCAGTCTCTGAAGCTGCCTGGACGCGCGCCAGGCGCCGAAGGCGAAGGTCGCGGCCCCGGCCCAGATGAAGCCGAAGGACACGATCCGCAGCGACGTGAGGCTCTCGCCGGTCGCCACGCCGACGATGAAGCCCATGGTCGGGCCGATGAACTGCAAGAAGCCGATGGTGGAGAACGTCAGGCGCCGCGCCGCCCAGGCGAACAAGGCGAGCGGGATCACCGTCGCCGGCCCGGCTGTCGCCATCAGCAGCGTCTTTCCCACCGAGCGGCCGAAGACACCGCCGCCCGAATGGTGCAGCCACAGCACAAAGGCGATTCCCGGGACAGCCATCAGCAGGCACTCGACGAACAGGCCCGCCTGGGCGTCGGCGTCCACCCGCCGCCGGATCAGGCCGTAGCTCCAGAAGGCCAGGGCCAGAACCAGGGAGATGACCGGCGGGTGGCCCAGGGCGAGGGTCTGCAGGACCACGCCGATCACCGCCAGGGCGATGGCGGCGGCGCCGAATCGGTCGATGCGCTCGCGGAACAGCACCGCGCCGGCGGCCATGTTGAGCAGGGGCGTGATGTAGTAGCCGAGGCTGGCTTCCAGGTTGCGCCCGCGGCTCACCGCCCACACGAACACCGCCCAGTTGAGGGCGATGAGCGCCGTCGACAGGCAAAGGAGGCCCAGCACCCGGGGTTTGGCGAACAGGCGCCGGACCTGGCCGCCCTGCCCCGCCAGCGCGACCAGGAGCGCCGCCCAAGGCGCCGACCACAGCGCCCGCTGGCCGAGGATCTCCCACGGCGAGGCTCCCGCCCGGCTCATGACGATGAACAGGGCCGGCAGTCCGCCCCAGATCAGATAGCAGGCGAGGCCCGCGATCAGCGCCTGGCGGTTCGGCCCGCCCGGCGCCGGCGGACTCACGCCAGGACCTTGCGTCCGATCAGGCCGCGTTCGTCCAGCAGCTGGGCGATCTGCACCGCGTTGAGGGCCGCGCCCTTGCGCAGGTTGTCCGCCACGACCCACAGGGAGAGGCCGTGCTCCACCGTGGGGTCCTTGCGGATGCGCGAGACATAGACGGCGAATTCGCCCTGGGCTTCCTTCGGCGTTATGAAGCCGGTGGCGTCGCGCTTGTCGATCACCACCACCCCGGGCGCGTCGCGCAGGAGGTCGCGCGCCTCGTCCTCCTCCAGGGGCTCGTGGAACTCGATGTTCACCGCTTCGCTGTGGCCGACCATCACCGGCACGCGCACGCAGGTGACGGCGAGCGCGATGGCCGGATCGAGGATCTTGTGGGTCTCGTCCGACATCTTCCGCTCTTCGTCCGTGGAACCGTCGTCGCGGAAGCCGCCGATGCAGGGGATGACGTTGAACGCGATCTGCTTCGAAAAGACATGCGGCTCGGAGGGGCCCAGGGCGAAGACGCCCTTGGTCTGGTCCCAAAGTTCGCCCATGCCTTCCTTGCCGGCCCCGGAGACGGACTGATAGGTGGCGACGACCACCCGCTTGATCGGCGCCGCGTCGTGCAGGGGCTTGAGCGCCACCACCAGCTGAATGGTCGAGCAGTTGGGATTGGCGATGATGTTCCCGCGGCGCGCCCGGCCCGCCTCATCCGGGTTCACCTCCGGCACGATGAGCGGCACGTCCGGGTCCATCCGCCAGGCCGAGGAATTGTCGATCACGATCGGCCCCGCCGCCCCGATGCGCGGCGCCCACTCCCGCGAGACCGCCGCGCCCGCCGACATGAGCACCAGGTCGACGCCGGAAAAGTCGAACTGGGCGATGTCCTGGCATTTGACTAGGCCCGCCTTCCAATCGACCTCGACGCCGATCGACCCCCGCGAAGCGACCGCGTGCATCCGCTCCACGGGGAAATCCAATTCCTCGAGGATGTTCAGCATTTCGCGCCCCACGGCGCCCGTGGCGCCGACCACGGCGACCCGGTAACCCATCGATGCTCTCCAAAAAGTCCGGCGGCGCCGATTCCCTACGCCCTCGCGGCGGTGAAGCGCAACCAGGCGACGATCGCCAGCCCGCCCAGCAGCAGAGCCGCGCCCAGCCAGAGCACCGCGTGGACATCCCGATCGCCGACCACGAGGGAGGCGAGCCAAGGCCCGGTGGCGCCGCCGAGAAGCTGGGCCGCGCCGCTCTGCAG
>JACDGF010000453.1 GCA_013815405.1 Caulobacteraceae bacterium
GGGCGTGCGACCGCCGGCGGTGGCGGCCATCGTCGCGGTCGCCTTCCTCGCCTGGACCCTCACCGGCGTCTACACCGTACAGGCCTATCAGGAGGCGGTGATCACCCGCTTCGGCGGCTATGCGCGGTCGGTGGGCCCCGGCCTCCACTACCACCTGCCCATCCCGATCGAACGGGCGGAACGGGTTTCGGTGACCAACCAGAACAAGACGGTGATCGGCGGCGCCGACGCGCCCGACGAAAGCCTGATGCTCACCGGGGACGAGAATATCGTCGACCTCTCGTTTACCGTGCAATGGCACGTCTCCGACGCGGCCTCCTACCTGTTCAAGGTCAGGGATCCGGACATCGCGGTGAAGGCGGTCGCCGAGAGCGCCATGCGCGAGGTGGTGGGGCGCAGCGCGCTGAAATCGATCCTTACCAATGGCCGCGGAGAAGTGCAGAGCCAGACCCTGGTCCTGATGCAGCGGATCCTCGATCGCTACCAGGCCGGCGTCACCATCGACGCGGTCCAGATCCAGAACGCCAACCCGCCGGCCGAGGTGGTGCCCGCCTATCAGGACATCGCCCGGGCCGGCCAGGACGCCCAATCCTACATCAACGAGGCCAACACCTATCGCAACCGGGTGGTCAACGAGGCCAAGGGCGACGCCGCCAAGATCGTCCAGGCCGCCCAAGGCTACAGCCAGCAGGTGGTGCGCGAAGCCCAGGGCGAGGCGGCTCGGTTCAACCAGCTCTACGGCCAGTACCGGCGGGCGCCGGCGGTCACCCGCCAGCGGCTCTACATCGAAACCATGCAGGACGTGCTCGCCCATTCCCGCAAGGTGATCATCGACGCCAAGGGGGCCACGGCGCCGATCATCCTGCCGCCGGACGCCTTCCGATCCGCCGCGGCTCAGCCCGCCCCGGCCCCCCCGCCAGCGCAGGGAAACGCCCCGTGAGCCGCCGCCTGTGGATCTGGATCGCCCTCGTCTTCGCCGGCGCCGTCGTTCTGGCCAACACCTTCTTCATCGTCGACCAGCGCCGGCAAGTGGTGGTGGTCAACCTCGGCGAACCGGTCCGCCTGATCAATCCGCCGGGCGCCTACGACCCGGGCCTGAAGGTCAAGATCCCGTTCGTCGAGTCCCTGGTCGTCCTGGACAAGCGCAACCAGGTGATCGAGGCGCGGAAGGAGGAGGTGATCTCGGCCGATCAGCAACGCCTGGTGGTCGACGCGTTCGTCCGCTATCGGATCGCCAATCCGCTGCAATATTACCGCACCCTGCGCAACGAGACGATCGCCGCCGACCGGCTGGAGCCGCTGATCAATTCGTCCCTGCGCCAGGTTCTGGGCGCGGCCACCGCCACCGAGATCATTTCCCAGCGGCGTGACGCCCTGATGGGCCAGACCCTCGCCGTCGTGCGCGCCCGCGCGGCGCGGTCGGGCCTGGGCATCGAGGTCGTCGACCTGCGCATCAAGCGCGCGGACCTGCCGGCGGCCAACCAGCAGGCGGTCTATAAGAGGATGCAATCCAACCTGCAGCAGCAGGCCGCTCAGATCCGTGCGGTGGGCGAACAGCAGAGGCGCGAAGTGGTCGCCGACGCCGACAAGCAGGTGACCATCACCCTGGCCCAGGCCACCGAGGAATCCTTCACCACCCGCGGGGCCGGCGATTCGCAGAGGGCCGCCCTCTTCGCCTCGAGCTTCGGCAAGGATCCCGGCTTCGCCGCCTTCTATCGCTCGATGCAGGCCTATCTGGGGGCCTTCGCCGACGGGGACACCACCCTGATCCTCTCGCCCGACAGCGACTTCTTCAAATATTTCAAGAAGGGCCCGACGGGGCGGTAGGGCTTCGCGCCGCCGCGGCGCCTGCGGGCGGGGGCGGCGGCGCCGCCACGACCAGCCTCCAGGCCTTCGCGTCGGTGAACCAGGTCCTCGCGGCGGCCTGGACGTCGTCCACGGTCAGCGCCTGATAGTCCGGCAGGGTGGTGCGGATAAGGCTGAGCCGTCGGGGATCGGCGATCGAACCGGCCAGGCGCCCCAGCCAGTATTCATTGGTGAGCTGCGCTTTTCTGATCCCGGCCAGGCGGGGATTCCGCGCCCGCGCCAGTTCGTCGGCGGTGACGCCCTTCGTCCCCATGTCGGCGGTGATCTTGGCCACATCGGAGAAGAAACGGGGGATCTTGGCCGGCGGCATCTCGACCATGGCCAGGCCGTAGCCGTAGCCTGGGAAGGTCTCGGACGGGGCGACCTGGGTGTCGGGGCTGTAGGTGGCGCCCTGGACGATGCGGACCTCGTCGAGGATGCGGTTTTCCAGGATCTCGCCGGCCAGCATCGCGGCGCGGGCGCGGGCAGTGTCGGTGAAGAAGTCCCCCACCGGCCAGGCCACCACGGCCACGGCCTGATCGGCCCGGCCGGTGTCGGTGCGTTCCACCGGCCTGGGCGTCGGCGCGGGGAAACGCGCCTGGAG
>JACDGF010000454.1 GCA_013815405.1 Caulobacteraceae bacterium
GGCGGGTGGGGTCGGCCTCGATCATCATCGGAACCAGGAAGGGCAGCAGGAAGAGATAGGAGAAACCACCCAGCATGTTGGCGCCGACGAAGAGCCAGGCGGGCGAGGCGCCGGCGAACACCCACCAGGTCGCCACGGTGGCGGCCGAACTCACCAGGAAGACGGCGAAATAGCGCGCCCTGCCGGCCAGGACGGTCGCCGCCGCGCCGCCGGCCGCCTGGGCCGCCAGCGAGGTCCAGATCGCGGTCCGGGCGACGCCGGCGCTCAGATGCGCCTGGTGGGCGAGCGGCTGCAGGTAAAGCGAAACCGCGCCGATTCCCGCGACATAGACGGCCGTGGCGCCAAGGGCGATCCAGCCGCGCGAGGGCGGGACCCGGCCCTTCGTGGGCGCGAGGGGCAAGGGCGCGAAGGCGTCGGGCGACGCCAGGGCCGGCGCAAGGCCCAAAAGGCTCGCCGCCGCCAGGGCGACGAAGCCGCCATCGGCCCCGAACCTGGGCATGACGAAGATCGCCAGGAGGACGGCGAGCAGGAGCTGCGCCAGGGTCTGGGCGGTGAAGAACACGCCCGCCCAGCGTTCCGGCGTCAAGGTGCGCGCGATCATGCTCACCGTAATCCACAGCAGCACCCCTTCGACCGCCCCGGCGCCGGCCCGCAACGCCAGCAGGCCAGGCCCGTTTCCCACGACGGTGGCGAGATTCAGTCCGGCGAGCGCCAGGGACGCCGCCGCGCCAATCAGCTTCAGCCGCCGAGGCTTCACGGCCATTCCCACGGCGGCGGTGGCGGCGCCCATGGCCAGAAGCTCCAGGGTGGCGGCCTGTCCGATTCCCGCCGAACTCAGACGCCCCTCGTCGGCCAGGGCGCCCAGGAGGGCCGGCATCACCCCGATGACCAGAAGGGAGTTGATCCCTACGCCGATGGCGCCCGCCGCCTGAAGGCCGGTGAGCGGCGGGCCGAGGGCGTCGCGCACTAGATGGTCGCGGGGATCGGCGTCCGGCGCTGGAGACATTCCAACGGCGATAGGGTTTTCGATTCCAAGACCCTCGCAAATTTCCGCCAGATCGGTCATGGACGCTCTAGAATTCGCGCCATCCTAAGGAAACCACCGCATGCCCCGAAAGCCCAACTATCAGTTCGAGCGCCTCGACCGCGAACGGGTCAAGGCCGCCAAGGCCGCCGAGAAGGCCGCCGCGAAACGCGAACAGAAGGAACGGGACGAGCGCGAGAAGGCGGGGGGCGCCCTCGCCGATCCCGATCCAGACCCCTCGGCCTCGCAAGGATAGGGCGCGTGCCCGCCGCCACGGTCTTCACCCATGAGACCGTGCCCCTGGATGGGGAGGCGTTCGCCGACTGCGAATTCCGCCAGTGCCGGCTGGTCTACGCGGGCGGTGAGCCGCCCAGCTTCAGCGCCTGCCGGTTCGAACAGTGTGACTGGAAGTTCGAGGGGTCGGCGGCCCGCACCCTGGAACATCTCAAGGTCATCTGGGGCGCCGGCGCCAAAGCCCCGGTGCAAGGCTTGATCAAGGAGATCACCGGCGGCGGGCGGTAGGGGACTGGGCCCGACTCATACCTCCATAATCTCGAGGCCGGCATAGGCTTGGAAGGCGCGGTCGCGGGTCGCCACCGCAAGGCCCGATTCCAACGCCTGGGCGATGATCATGCGATCGAACGGGTCTTTGTGATGCGCCGGAAGATGCCGTAGTCGCCCCACGGCGGGCAGGTCGAGCGGCAACAGATCAACGTCCAGGCGGCTCAACAGGGTTCGAAACCCGGCGTCGAAATCGGTTTCGAAAGGCGGGGGCAGAGGCAGCTTGCCGATCGCGGCTTTGATGGCGATTTCGGCCGCGCTGACGACGCTGGCGAACAGCGGCGCCGTCCTGAGAATGTCTCGTGCGGCGCCCCGAACGGGCCCGCGATCCAGCCCAAGCCAAAGCAGCACATTCGTATCGAGCAGATAGGCGTTCACAATTCGCCGGCTGGCGTGTCGTAACCATAAAAGAGAGCTTCGATTTCAGGATCCGGGTCGTCGAAATTGTCCGGCAGTTTCCAGCCATAGTGTTTCCAGAATCCGAACTCGCGGGGTCGGCGCGGAATATCGGCCGGTCCGACGGCCACGAGTTTCGCCCTCGCCCTGCCGTTCTTGGCGATGATGATGTCCTCGCCCGCGGCGGCCTCTTCGACCAGGGCCGACAGGGAGGTCTTGGCTTCATAGAGATTGACCTGTTTCATGCTCCAAAAAGTGGTCTACTTGACCAGATTGGTCAAGGGCCCGTCGGCGGCGGGCGAGTGGCCTTACCGCCGCCTCGAGGCATCGGTCCGCCCCCTCACGCCGCCGCCCAGCGCACGGCGGGTTCAGGCTCGGCGCCCAGGCAGCCCATGTCCGCCAGAGTGACGGCGACCGCCGCGTCGAGGGATATCGTGGCCGGCGCCCCCCCCAAAAAGGCGGC
>JACDGF010000455.1 GCA_013815405.1 Caulobacteraceae bacterium
TTGACCCACGTCTGGAAAAGCAGCCACTGAAAAACCACCGACAAAGCCCACCCAGATGGGCGGCATCAGCCCGGAATAGTGGGCGGGATCATGTCGGAATGAGTGGGCGGCATCATCGGAATCCGCAGGCGGCGGGCGAGGGACGACCTCACGATGATTCGTCACATCCGCAATACGTTTGCCCACAGTCGCTTTGCCATCAGTTTTGAGACGGAAGAGGTAATTGCCGCTTGTGAAACGCTTCAAGGCACAGTGGGCGCTTGGGCCGGCGTCGGCGAGGCGAGGCATCGGTTCATTTGGAGATGCTTCGACTTTTGCGTGTTCTTCCTGACGGCCGGCTCGCCAGAAGATGAGGCGCGCTCTGAGCACATGCGCAGGGTTCTCGACCTTCCATAGCCGCATCCAGAATGTCGCGAACCAGGTCTTCCGGCTCTTCAAATCGCCGATCCCATCGCCAATAGGCGCTCACCCCGGCCTCGATCATAGCCGACGTTATCTCGATCTCTCTGGGCTCGGCGGCGGACATAACGCGCCGAGCATAATAGCGCCGGCCTGTCAACGCAAGTATCGATTCAGGCCGTCGCTATGTCAAAGGGATAATTCCCTATATTTGCCTTAATAGAGATTGCGTTTCGGATTTACCTCTCGGTTAGGGGCAAGTATATCGCCTCTTCGTTTTTCCGAATTTCCCGCTGCAAAAGAATGGAACGCCGGTTCTTATAGTACCGCCGGTCGAATTCCTGGTAGCCAAGCCTTTGAGACAGTCGGATCGAGGCCAGATTCTCGGGTTCGATCATGCAGACCGTCCGTTTGGCTTCAAGCGTCTTGTCCGCCCAGGCGAGGATGGCCCGCATGGCCTCCGACGCATAACCCCGCCCGTGGGCCCAGGGGGCGAGCGCCCAGCCGGCTTCAGGCGCCCCGGCCAGATCGGGGACCATCGTTCTCTTGAATTCGGCGAGACCCGCTTCGCCGACAAACCGGCCCGAAGCCGTCTCGCCTAGGCGCCAGTATCCGAAGCCCAGAAGCCGCCAGAGCCCGGCGTAGCGCAGAAGCCGGCTCCAGGCCTCTTCGGGGGAAGAGGGCGCGCCGCCGATATATCTGACCACGGCCGGGTCCGCCCATAGGGCCAGGCTGTCGGCGAAGTCGCCGGGCCCGTGCGGCCGCAAGGTCAGCCGCTCGGTCGTAATGACGGGGCAATCCCTGGAGCCGGCCGCGCTTGTCACCCTCGCCACCTTACCGGAGATCTCTGGGCCGGACCGAGGGATTTCTCGGATCGCCGACCCGCTAGACTAGGGTCGGCGCGGCCCTTCTGCTAGGCTAGCGCGACCAGAAGGAGATTCAACATGACCCGAATGATCGCGGCGATGTCCGCCGGAATAGTCCTGGCGACGGCTTGCTTCGCGACCGGGGCCTTGGGCCAGTCGCCGGCGCCGGCCGCCCAGGCGCCGGCCGACGCGATGACCGACCCGGCGATGAAGCGCGCGGAGGTCCTCTCGTTCATCGGCGTCAAGCCGGGCGACCGGGTCGCGGACATCATCGCCGGCCGCTTCGTGCGGGCCCTCAGCGTCGCGGTGGGACCCAAGGGCAAGGTCTACGCCGTGGAGCCGGCCGAGATCGTCAAGGCCCACCCGGAGGTGCTGGGACTGCTCAAGGGCCTCACCGCCCAGCCGGAGTACGCCAACGTCGAGATAAGCTCGCCGCCGATCGACCGCCCCGGCCTTCCCACCGGTCTGGACGCCGTCTTCATCCGGCAGAACTACCATGACCTGCACGACAAGTTCATGGGCCCCGCCGACGTCGCCGCCTTCAACCGCAACGTCTTCGCCGCGCTCAAGCCCGGCGGCGTCTACATCGTGCTCGACCACGCAGCCGCCGCCAGCTCCGGCCTGCGCGACACCGACACCCTGCACCGTATCGACCCCGCGGCGGTGAAGGCCGAGGTCATGGCGGCGGGCTTCGTGCTGGACGGCCAAAGCGCGCTGCTCGCCAACCCCGCCGACGACCACACCAAGAACGTGTTCGACCCCGCCGTACGCGGCCACACCGACCAGTTCCTCTTCCGCTTCCGCAAGCCGAAGTAGGCGCCTCGCCTCCACGGCGCCGGCCGAGGCGCCCCCGTGACGGACGCACCCCGGGAACCGGACACGGGCCGGTTCGACTTCTACGGCGCACGCTACCACCGCTTTGGCGGCGAGCTCATGGCCGCGCTGCGGCGGGAGGTCTATGGCGAGGATCTGGGGCAAACCGGCTGGCGTGGAGCCGCGGAACAGGCCGAGATCGCCGACCTTCCGCGGCTCGGCCCAGGGGTTGACCTTCTCGACGTGGCCTGCGGCGCCGGCGGCCCGTCACTGGCCCTGGCGCAAGGCGCCGGCTGCGGCGTTATCGGGCTCGACGTCGAGGCCTCCGGCGTCGCCCGGGCGACCGCCCAGGCC
>JACDGF010000456.1 GCA_013815405.1 Caulobacteraceae bacterium
GGCGCGACCCTCGAGGGGAAAGGTCGCGTCGGGCGGGCCGGGATGGCTCACGCCAAGGCTCAGGGCTTGGCGGAAGCCAGCTGGATCGCGGCCGACCGGCCGCTGTTCATCGCCGTGACCATCGGATTGCCGAAGGCGGCGACGGCGCGATCGGTGGTCGACTTGAAGCAACTCCGATACTGGAAGTGAGCGTTCAGGCTGCCGTCCGGTTCGCCACAGATCGTCCGCGCGGCGTGGCGGATGCGTTGCAGCATCGCCTTGGCGCCGGCGTCCTTGCCGAGGTCGAGATCGCCGTAGGGCACCTTGACCGAGACGGTCTCCTGAGCGGACGCCGGATGAGCGCCGGCCAGGCTGAAGGCCGCGAGTGCCGCCAGGGCGGTGAGAGTGGATTTGGTGAACATGTCGCTAAGTCTCCTTTGGGGTTTGAGGGTCTTTCCCGCCCGGATCGACGTCACCGAGATGATCGCCGCCGGTCGATGCGAGGACCATGCTCCGCCCGTCGTCAGCCGAGGCGCGGCCCGCCCGTCAAACCGGCGTCAAAAGAACGTCAAAACGCGCGGGCCGCGCGCCGGCGATATCCGCAGAGGCCGCATCGCCGATTGACTTGGCGGGGGAGCCGTCTTGTATGTCCCTCATCCCGGCTGGAGCGCGTCCAGCCTCGTGATGATGAAAAGGGGGACGACCATGGTGATGAAGGGCAAGCAGATCCTGCCCGTGCTTGGGAGACTGAACACGGAGTTCAGCGCCCACAGGATTCAAGAGACCACGAAATGGGCCAAGCATTTCGCGCCTGGGGAGCCCTTGGGACAGGCTATCGCCAACCTCGTCGCCGAAGGCGGAACCGAGGTCCATAAACTCGTCAAGCAGTATGTCGAGATGTGGCCGGCCGGCCTCCAGGAGACGATTCGGGCCAACATCTACTACGCTCTGAATACCACACCGCCCACGCTGATGACCTTCGCCTGGACGCCCAGCTACGACTATGAGGTCAATGTCTGGCACATCGACGAGCCGCCGCCGGCTGCTTCCGGGATAACCATCCAGCTGAAAAGCCGATATCCGGACGACGAACATCCTCTGGCTTCGGCCCTGGTCCTTCAGGAGACCGATGAGCCTGGCCCGGAGAGATCAGCCGTCTAAATCGGCCCGCGGGTCCTCATCCTGAGGCGGGCGGTTCTGGCGCGCCAGGCGGACGCCCTGGCGCAGGTGTTCGAAATCGGCCGGATCGGCATAGGGCGCGGCCATTGGGCGCTGGAGCGATGCGTGGCGCCACGGCGAGGGCGGAAGGGCGCGCCCCGCCTCCTCCAGCCGCCCCAACCGCGCCAGGCTGGCCGCCAGCACGCCCGAGGCGCTCGTCCGCTTCTGGCGCATAGCGCCCTTCGCCTGTTCGATCGCCGCCTCGTAGTTCCGGGCTTGGTAGTGGGCGAGGGCGAGAGATTCCAGCATGACGCCCAGCTGCGGGTCGTAGGGGCTCAGCCGCACGCAGCGCTCGATCGGCGCGATGGCCTCGGAGGGCCGGCCGCTGAAGGTGAGGACCTGGCCAAGCCTCACCTGGCCCGGTGCGAAATTGGGATTGAGGCTGGTGGAGCTCAACGCCTCGCCGAGGGCCGCGCCGTGATCGCCAAGGTAGAGCGAGGCCCCGGAGGCGGCGAAATAAGCGCAGGCATCGCGCGGATCGAGGTCTATCGCCGTCCGCGCCGAGGCGCGCGACGCGTGGAGGTCGGCCAGCGGTTCCAAAGACCAGCCGAAGACGGCCCCGCCGAACAGGATCCGCGCCAGGCCGATGTGGCCCAGGGGCAGTTGGGGGTCCCGCTCGATCGCCTCCCCGAACAGGCGCAGGGCCTCGCCGTGACCTTCCAGCGACACCTTGTTGAGATTCCACATCCCCCGATAGAAACAGTCCAGGGCGTTGAAATCGGCCAGGCTCTCGCGCTGGGCGCGGGCCCCTTCGCTGTGCAGCAGGGTCGGGGCTATGGCCGCGACCACCTGTTCGGTGATCTCGTCCTGGAGGGGCAGGATGTCGATGAGCTGGCGGTCGAACTTGTCGGCCCACAGGTGCGAGCCATCGGCCAGGTCGACCAGCTGGGCGGTCACCCGCACCCGGTCCCCGGCCTTCCGCACACTGCCCTCCAGGACATAGCGCACGCCAAGCTCGCGACCCACGCGGTCCGGCTCGATGTCGCGGCCCTTGTAGGTGAAGCTCGAGTTGCGGGCGATGACGAAGAACCACCGCCATCGGGAGAGCGCCGCGGTGATGTCCTCGGTCAAGCCGTCGGCGAGATATTCCTGTTCGGGATCTCCGCTCTTGTTGTTGAACGGCAGGACGGCGATCGAGGGCTTGGCGGGGAGCGGCAGGGGGGGCGCCGGTTCGGCCGGCTTGGCGGGGCCGTCATGGGTCGGGGTCTTGGCGCCGGCGAGGGCCTCGCGG
>JACDGF010000025.1:0-445 GCA_013815405.1 Caulobacteraceae bacterium
TTGGTGCACCGCGAGGAGGTGATGGCGCCCGCCGAGCCACGCCCGTGCGTCGCCTGGATGCGCCTGAACTCGGAGGCGGCGCGGGCGATCGCCTCCTCCCAGGAGACCTCGCGCCACGGATCGGTAATCGTCTCGCGGATCATCGGCTCGAGGATCCGTTCGCGATGCCCAGCGTAGCCCCAGGCGAAGCGGCCCTTGACGCAGCTGTGGCCGTGGTTGGCTTTGCCCTCCTTCCACGGGACCATCCGCGCCACGACCTCGCCGCGCATCTCCGCCTTCAGGGCGCAGCCGACCCCGCAATAGGCGCAGGTGGTCACTACCGAGCGGTCCGGCGCGCCGGTCTCGACGAGGGACTTCACGATCAGCGCGTCGGTCGGGCAGGCCTCGACGCAGGCCCCGCAGGAGACGCACTCGGAGGCGAAGAACGGTTCGTCCTGGCTGGCCG
>JACDGF010000025.1:455-11722 GCA_013815405.1 Caulobacteraceae bacterium
GGCGATGGTGAGGGCCAAGGTTCCCTGCACCTCGTCGCAGGCGCGCACGCAGCGCGAGCAGACGATGCAACTGGCCGGGTCGAAGGTGAAATAGGGGTTGGACATGTCGGCGGGCGCGCCGAGGTGGTCGGCGCCTTTACCGTAACGCACCCGCTCGACCCCGGCCCGCGCGGCGGCGTCGGTGATCTCGCCGCTGAAGCGGTCTGGCGCATGATCGGAAAGATAGAGTTCCATCACCCCGTGGCGCAGCCGCCGGATGCGTTCCGAGCCGGTATGCACCGCCATCCCCTCGGCCACCGGCGTGGTGCAGGACGCCGGCGTCCCGCCCCGCCCCTCGATCTCCACCAGGCACAGGCGGCAGGAGCCGAAAGCCTCCAGCGAATCGGTGGCGCAGAGCCTGGGGATGTCGACCCCTGCCAGGGCGGCGGCGCGCAGGATCGAGGTTCCTTCTGGGACGGCGATTTGGACGCCGTCGATCGTCAGGCCGACCGACACATCGGTGGTCGCGACGGGGGTTCCGAAATCGTATTCGGGGGCCAGGGGCATGTAGCCATTCTAACCCTCCCTCCCCTTCATGGGGAGGGCAATCGCGAAGCGATCGGGTGGGGCTGTCTGGATCGTCCCCCTACCTCGCGGGTTTCACCGCCCTTCCCCACCCTGGCGGCTTCGCCGCCTGTCCCTCCCCACGAAGGCTACCCCGTTTCGCAATCTCAGTCGGCGGTCCGGAGTTCGATTCCGGGTCGCGCCTTTTTTCACCTCTCCCAAAGGGAGAGGGAGGGGCCCGCGCCCCCTCTTGGGCGTGGGACGGTGAGGGGTTGCCGCCTCTCGGGCGGACCGCGGTCGCCCGTGGCGAATATGGCGGGCGCCCACCCCTCACCCTCCCATGGCTTCGCCATGGGCCCCTCCCTCTCCCTACGGGAGAGGTGTCCGTTGGGCGGGCGTTGGAGAGGGGCGAGGCTGGGGGCCTTCAGGGGGAGAATAGACTTTTGCCAATCGAAATCGTCTTGTAGTGGAACCGGCCGGGAGGCGAGCCGACGCGGGATTTGCTCAAGGCCTTGGAGGAAGAAGGAATTGGAAAGTGCCGCCTAACCCGCGTCTCGGCTCCAGCCTCGACGACTATCTGCGCGAGGAAGGGATCCTCGAGGAATTTCAGGCCATGGCGGCCAAGGAGGTGATCGCCTGGCAACTCGACCAGGCGATGAAGGATCGGAATATCAGCAAGACAAAGCTCGCCGAACTTATGCACACCAGCCGCACCCAGGTCAGGCGTATGCTCGACCCGAAAGATGGCAATGTGACGATCGAAACCCTCCAGCGCGCCGCGGGCGTGGTCGGCCGTAAGGTGCGGCTGGAGCTGGTCTAAGCCGACTCTGAGAGGCCTTGGTGGATAAACCTGACTTTTCGCGCCTTTTGACGACCTACTTCACGTCGCGCTGAACGTCCGCTTGCCATGCGGCGGCGTAGGACCATTCACGACCTGCTGCAGACGTTGCTGACCGCGTTGACCGCCGCCCGACACCGACATAGGGGGACGACGCGACATTCACCATGCAGGGACGGCAGCAGAGCATGGATAGCGGCACCCGCGACGAGTTGCTCGGTCGACTGGCGGAAGCGGTCGGATCCGTCACGACCGCCCACCCGACGCGGGTCGCCATCGACGGACCGCCCGCGGCCGGCAAGACCACGCTGGCCGACGAACTCGCCGTCGTGCTGCGCGCGCACGGCCGCGAAGTCATCCGCGCGTCGATTGAAGACTACCTCTTCCCCCAGTCACAGCGCTATCGGCGCGGCGTGTACTCTGGCGAAGGCTGCTACAACGACAGCTTCGACTACGATGCGCTACACCGGATCCTACTCGATCCGCTAGGCCCGGGTGGAAACCGAAGGTTCCAGCTGGCGGTCTACGACCGGCGCACGGACACCACAACGTTCCAGCCGGTGACAACGGCGCCCGCCGACGCCGTGCTGGTCTTTGAGGGCGTGTTCCTACTGCGCTCTGAGCTGATTGAGCGGTGGGACCTGCGCATCTTCGTGTCCGCCGCTTTCGAGGAGACACTGGATCGCGCCCGGACCCGTGACCGGGCGATGTACGGATCCGTCGTCGAAGTCGAGCGACGTTTCCGCAACCGCTACATACCCGCCCAACAGCTCTACTTCGAGACGGCCCGCCCCACCCATCACGCTGACATCATCGTGTACAACAATAAGCCCCAGCAGCCGGCATGGGCTGCTCGAACATTCTGATCGGATGCACATGAGCGGATGGGACGGGAGCTAGGTAGGTCAGCTCACCACCCCTTCGGAGACATTGGGAATGTGTGCTGACGGGTACTATACGTGACAATCGTTCGCCGGTCGTTGGAGCGAATGAGTTGGGGACCAACCGTCAGATTTTATTTACAGGGACGAGTGGCTTTTAGGGACTTCTCCCCTCCCCCCAAAATCCTCCGGGAAGTGGGTTATGGCGCTCATCACCGGATAGGGGGTGAAGCCGCCCAGAGCGCAGAGGGAGCCGAACTTCAAGGTGTGGCAGAGGTCTTCGACCAGGGCGAGGTTGCCGGCTACGTCCACCCCGTCGATGACCTTCTGGACGGTCTCGGCCCCGCGCACCGAGCCGATGCGGCAGGGGGTGCATTTGCCGCAGCTTTCGATCGCGCAGAATTCGAAGGCGAAGCGGGCCTGGGCGGCCATGTCGACGGTGTCGTCGAAGACCACGATCCCGCCATGGCCGATCAGGCCGTCGCGGGCCGCGAAGGCCTCATAGTCGTAGACGGTCTCGAACAAGGCGGGTGGAAAGTAGGCGCCGAGCGGCCCGCCGCATTGGACCGCCTTGACCGGCCGGTCGCTGGCCGTCCCGCCGCCGATCTCCATGACGAGCTGTCCGAGTGTGAGGCCGAACGGCGCTTCGTAGAGGCCGGGATGTTTCACGTTCCCGGCCAGCTGGATCGGCTGGGTTCCCCGCGAGCGGCCGACGCCTAGCGCCGCGTAGGCTTCAGCGCCGTTGGCCAGGATCCACGGCGCCGTCGCCACGGTGAGAACGTTGTTCACCACGGTCGGGCGGCCGAACAACCCCTTGTGGGCCGGCAGCGGCGGCTTGGCCCGGACCTGCCCGCGCCTGCCTTCCAGGCTTTCCAGGAGCGCCGTCTCCTCGCCGCAGACGTAGGCGCCGGCGCCGACGCGCAGTTCAAGCTCGAAGGCGCCGAGCAGGCCGTCGGCGCGGGCCGCCTCGATAGCCACCGTGAAGGCGCGGTTCGCGTGAGGGTATTCGGACCTCGAATAGACGAAGCCCTTGGCCGCACCGACCGCTAGCCCGGCGATGGCCATACCCTCGATCAGGGCGAAGGGGTCGCCTTCCATGATCATGCGATCGGCAAAGGTCCCGCTGTCGCCCTCGTCGGCGTTGCAGACGATGTATTTGGGCGCGCCGGTCGCCTCGGCGACGGTGTTCCACTTCACCCCGGCGGGGAAACCGGCGCCACCGCGACCGCGCAGGCCCGAGAGGGTCATGGCTTCGAGGATGGCGGCCGGGCCGATCTCGCGCGCCCGCTCGAGGCCGGCCAAGCCGCCCCCGGCGCGGTAGTCGTCCAGCGAGGCGGGGTCCACGATGCCGCACCGGGCGAAGGTGATCCGCGTCTGCCCCGCGAGCCAGGGGTGGTCCTCCGGCGGGCCGATGCGCAGTGGATGCGGGCCGCCGGCGAGGAAGTCCGCGGCGAACAGAGCCGCCACATCGCGCGCCGTCACCGGGCCATAGGCGACGCGCCCCTCCCCCGTTTCCACCTCGACCATCGGCTCCAGCCAGAAGAGGCCCCGCGAGCCGGTGCGCACGATCTCCACCGCCAAGCCCTGGCGCGCGGCTTCGGCGACGATTGCGCCGGCGACCGCGTCGGCTCCGACCGCAAGGGCCGCCGAGTCTTTCGGAACGAAGATACGGCTCACGCCCGCGCCGCCTCGGCCAGGGTCATGCCGTCCAGGCGGCCAAGAGGCTCGCCGTCGATGAGGGCGGCGGGAGAGACCGCGCAAAGCCCCAGGCAATAGACGCCCTCGACCGTCACCGCCCCGTCCGCCGTCGTGCCGCCCCAGCCCACACCCAGCGCCGCCAGGAGGAAGGCGCCGGCCGCCTCGCCGCCCATGGCCTGGCAGGATTCGGCGCGGCAGACCTTGACCACCCGTCTCCCCGGCGGGGCTTGGCGGAAGTCGTGATAGAAGGTCATCGCCCCGTGGACCTCGGCGCGGCTGAGGTTCAACGCCTTGGCCGTCATCGCCACCGCCTCGCGCGGCACACAGCCGAACGCCGCCTGCAGGGCGTGGAGGATGGGCAGCGCGGCGCCGTCCAGGTGGGCGCGCGGCCGGATGATTTCCGCCGCCCGCTCGGTCGACCATGGCTCGAAGCGCGTCACGGCTCTACCCTATCCCAATGATCGTGCGCGAGGGAGGGATGGGCGCGGGGGGGATCGGGGGCCTGGCGCTGGCCGGCGGGCGATCGCTGCGGTTCGGGCGGGAGAAGGCGGCCGCGATCCTGGCCGGCCGGCCGCTGCTCGCCTGGAGCCTCGCCGCCCTGGACGCCCGCTGCGAGGCCGTCGCGGTGAGCGCTTCGCCGGGCAGCGAGGCTGAAGCGATGGCGCGCGTAAGCCGCCGCGCCGTCCTCCACGATGATCCGGCTGGCGCGCGGGACCCTTGGCGGGCGTCGCGGCGGGCCTCGCATGGGCGGCGGCGGGTCATGACCTCATGGCCAGCCTGCCTTGCGACACCCCCCTGGTCGGCCCGCTCGAAATCGACGTGCTGATCGCGGCCATCGGCGAGGCCCCGGCCGCCTATGCGGTCACCGCGGACGGGCCGCAGGGCCTTTGCGCGGTCTGGCGCGCGAGCCTCGCCCGCACGCTGGCCGGAATTTTGGCGAACGGCGAGCATCCCTCCGTGCACGGATTCCTCGAAGGGATCGGCGCGGTCGCCGTGGCGTTTGAAGACTCCGATGTCTTTCGCAATGTGAACGCCGAGGAGGATCTCGCGGCGATCAAGTCGACGTTCAGCCGATAGCCGCGATGGCTGGGACGACGTCGGTGTTGGCAAAGTCGTTACCGACATAGAGCAACGGCGCGTCCCGGGCCTTGGCCAAGGCATAGGCAAAGCAATCCCCGAAATTGAGCTTCGCCGCCGCGCCGAATCCTCGTCCGAACTGGATACGGGCCCGCATCGCCAGACGCGCCTGATCTAAGTCGACGGCGACAAGAGTGATGCCGAACTCATCGAGGAAATGATCGAGATCGGCCACACCCTCGGACGGCTTCCGGTGGCGCCCGGCCAGAACCGTCCCCGCCTCCACATAGTTCGCCACCGACATCAGCCGCTCTTCGGCGGGAGCGCCGGCCAAGCCCTGGGTGATGCGGTCGGCGCCGGCTTCGCGCAAAATCATCGCGACGACAGCCGAGGAATCAAGGACGATCACCCCTCGTCACCGCTCGCCCAGTCCCATTCGGCCTTGGTCACCGGCCGGGTGTCGTAGTTGGCCCTCACGCGCTCGGAGAACGCCCTGACTCGCCCCGCCACGTCACCATCGGCCGCGCGGGCCGCGCGTTCGCGGGCAAGGCGCTCCCTCAGCGCCATGGTGACCGCGCCTGTCATTGTGTCGCCCGTCAGGCGCGCAAGTTCCCGCGCCAGTCTATCCGCTTCGTCGGTCTTGATGCTCAGCGCCAACGAGGGGTCCCTTCTAGATCACCATTCTAGATAGCACGTTCCTCGCTCGGATAGTAGCCTGAATGATAGACGCCGGCCCGTCACGCCTAGAACACCACCACCGAGCGGATGCTCTCCCCCGAATGCATCAGGTCGAAGGCGCGGTTGATGTCTTCGAGGGGGAGTTTGTGGGTGATCAGGGGGTCGATGGCGATCCGGCCTTCCATGTACCAGTCGACGATCCTGGGCACGTCGGTGCGGCCGCGGGCGCCGCCGAAGGCCGTGCCCTTCCACACCCGGCCGGTGACCAGCTGGAAGGGGCGGGTGGAGATTTCCTGGCCCGCGCCGGCGACGCCGATGATGACGCTCTCGCCCCAGCCGCGGTGGCAGCACTCCAGGGCCTGGCGCATCACGTCCACGTTGCCGATGCACTCGAAGCTGTAGTCGGCGCCGCCGCCCGTGAGGTCCACAAGATAGGCGACGACCTTGTCGCGGCCGACCTCGTCGGGGTTGACGAAATCGGTCATGCCGAACTGGCGCGCGACCCCGGCGCGGGCCGGGTTCAGATCGACGCCGACGATCCTGTCCGCGCCGGCCATGCGCGCGCCCTGCAGGACGTTGAGGCCGATGCCGCCCAGGCCGAAGACCGCGACATTGGCCCCCGGCCACACCTTGGCGGTCCAGATCGCCGCCCCGACGCCGGTGGTCACTCCGCAGCCGATGTAGCAGATGGTCTCGAACGGGGCGTCCTTGCGAACCTTGGCCAGGGCGATCTCGGGCAGGACCGTGTGGTTGGCGAAGGTCGAACAGCCCATGTAGTGGTGGATTCGCTCGCCGCCGAGGCTGAACCGGCTCGTACCGTCCGGCATCAGGCCCTGGCCCTGAGTGGACCGGATGGCGGTGCACAGATTGGTGCGCCGCGACAGGCACGACCTGCACTGCCGGCATTCGGGGGTGTAGAGGGGGATCACATGGTCCCCGGGCTGGAGGGTGGTGACCCCCGCCCCAATCTCAAGAACCACCCCGGCCCCCTCGTGTCCGAGGATGGCGGGAAACACCCCCTCCGGATCGCCGCCCGAGCGGGTGAATTCGTCGGTGTGACAGACGCCGGTGGCCTTGATCTCCACCAGCACCTCCCCGGCGCGCGGCCCCTCCAGGTCGACAGTCTCGATCGATAGGGGTTCGCCCGCCTTAAAGGCGACGGCGGCGCGGGTCTTCATGGCTGGGCCTCCTCGAGACGGCTTTTATCCGCCCTCAGCGCCGCGTGCCAAGCATCGGCGACGGCGCGGAGGCTCGCGGGCGGGTGAAGGAGGCGGGGTTCGGCGAAGGCGCGCACGAAATCCTTCTGGTTTTCGGCGGTCAGGTATTCCACCGGCGACTTGCCGTCGATCCGGGCGAGCATCAGCCCCGGCAGCAGCGCGGCGGCCCGGGCTTCGAGCGCTTCGGCCGGCTCCCAGTTCACCCGGGCCAGATGCGCGCGCGCGAGGGCCGCGAAGCTTGCCGCCAAGGGCTCGGCGGCTCCCGGGACGACCAGGGCCTTGAGCAGCAGATGGTTCAGGCAGAAAGCCAGGTCGAAGGCCGGATCGCCCCACCAGGCGGTCTCGGCGTCGAGGAACACCGGGCCGCCGGGACCGAGAAGGATGTTCTTGGGGCTGACGTCGCCGTGGACCAGGGCGAGACGAGTCTTTGCGGTGTGTTCCACAAGCGCGCGCAGAGGCGCCGCGACTCCCGGGCGCCGGGCGGCGGTCGCCAGGAGATAGGGCTCCAGCCGCAGGGCGTGGAAACAATCGTCGCTGGCGAAGCGTTCGGCGATTTCGCGACGCCCGGCGGTGGCGGCGTGGATCGCGCCCAGCCGCGCGCCGACCGCGCGGGCGTCGGCGATGTCGACCCGGCCAGACAAGAGTTTGGCCTTCCACAGCGGAAAGTCCTCCGGCGGCAGGAACTCCATGGCCAGGAAGCCACGATCGGCGTCGACCGCCAGGGGCCGAGGCGCGCTCCCCGGAACGACGCCGCGCGCGGTCTCGAACCAGCGATACTCATAGAGGCACCGCCCGACCGGCGCGCGCCAGTCGTCGGCGACGTCGAGCTTGGCGAGGGCGCGCTTGACGCAGATCGCGCCCCTTTCCAGCTCGACCCGCCAGACATGGCCGGAGACACCTCCCGAGAGGCGCGTCCAGGCGCGCACCCGGCCAAGGCCGAGCGCCGCCACGAAGGCCTCGAGACTACCGTCCATGTTCGGGGCCGGTATTTTTCATCCGCTTTCCGCGCGACGTTTTAGCTGCTCGACGAGGATCGTCGGGCGGCCCACAGGGGTAGCGGATATCCGCTATTGACCGCCGGCGGCGCCAGTGTGACTGCGGGCGTCATGGTGTCCAGGGGGTTGCGGGCGTAGCGATGTTCGACGACAGCCGCGCCTTCGTCTCCCGCGCCTTTCTGCAATCGGAACTCGCCCTCGACTATCGCGCCTATGCCGACGAGGTCGACGCCGAACTCCTGGCGCGGCTGACGGCCTGGGACGAACGCCCACCCCTCAAGGAGACCTCCGCCGAAGGCGCCTTCACCCAGACCTTCTTCGTCGATACCTGGGGCTACGGCGACGCCGGTCGCGTCGAAAAGTCCAGCGTCACCCTCATTCCGAAATTCCGCGTCACCGGCGAAGGCGCCGGAGGCGGGAGCGGAGAGGCCGACCTGGCGCTCGGCTGGTTCGCTGGCGATCCGGCGGCGACGCCGCAGGTGCTGTGCGAGTTCAAGGACATCCGCTCCGGCCTCGACGCCCCCCAGAACCGCAAGGGCAGCACCCGCTCGCCCGCCGAGCAATGCCTGAACTATGTGCGCGGCGCGCGCCGGGGCCTGTTCGGCAACGAGGCGGTTCAGCCCTGGTGGGGCCTGGTCACCGATATGAACGAGTTCCGCCTCTACTGGTGGGACCTCGCGCCCAGGCAATACCTCCGCTTCGTCATCCGCCGCCCGCACGATCTTTTGGCCGGTGCCTACGATCTGTTGTCCGGCGGCGACGACGCGCGGTTCGATCGTTTCCTTTTCTGGAGGCTCTTCCAGCGCGACCAGCTACTGTCGCATGCCGGCGCCCCTCCCCTGCTTCGGCTCGTCCAGCGGCAGTGGGTCAGGGAGAAGGCCCTCGAAGGAGAATTCTACCGGGACTACAAGGCCGTCCGCGAGCGGTTGTTCAACGTCCTTCGGCTCGAAAATCCCGGCTACGGCGGCAGCGTCGTCCAGCTTCTTCGCCTGTCCCAGAAGCTGCTCGACCGGTTCATCTTCGCCTTCTTCTGCGAGGACATGGGCGAGCGGATGCTGTTCCCGCCGCAGATGATCCGGGACTATCTGCAGAGCCGCAGCCGCGAGATCGTCTATGACCCCGCCGGCGACGACCTCTGGACCTTCTTCAAGCGGCTCTTCGCCAGGATGAACACGGGCGGCGATTTGGGCCGGATGGCCGTGCCCCACATCAACGGCGGCCTCTTCGCCGCCGACCCCGAGATAGAGGCGCTTTGCCTGCCCAACCACGTCTTCGCCGCGGCCGGCCAAGGCGCGAACGAGGGCTCGCTGGAAGCCGACCGGGCGACCCTGTTCTATCTCTGCGCCCGCTACAACTACGCCTCGCGGGGCAGCGCCAGGGAAAGCCTCAGCCTCTACACCCTGGGCCGCATCTTCGAGCAGTCGATCACCGAACTGGAATACCGCGCCGGGGAATTGGAAGGGCGCCCGAGCCTCGCCAAGCTCTCCAAGCGCAAGCGCGACGGGGTCTACTACACGCCCGAATGGGTGGTGAATTTGCTGGTCGAACAGGCCCTGGACCCGTGGTTCGCCGACGCCAAGGCGGCGAGCGGGTGGCCGAGCGAGGAGCCCGCCCCGCCCGATCGCGCGCAAGTCGAGGCCTATGAAGCGCGCCTCAAGGCGCTGCGGCTGGTGGACCCCGCCTGCGGATCGGGCGCCTTCCTGATCTCGGCGTTCCGTCGATTGCTGGACGAGCGGCGCGCCGTCGCGCGGCAAAAGGCCGATCTGGCGGGCGGCGGGGTCAAGGGCGCGGTCGACGACGCGGCCCTGACCACGGAAATCCTCGCCGACAACATCCATGGGGTCGACATCAACCCGGCGTCGGTCGAGATCACCAAGCTGGCGCTCTGGCTGCATTCGGCCAGGCCCGACGCGCCGCTTTCCTCGCTGGACGAGACCATCCGCTGTGGCAACAGCCTGGTCGGGCCGGACTTCTGGAGGGGCCGGCCCTCGGGCGACGAAGCCGAACGCGAGCGGATCAACGCTTTCGACTGGAAGGCGGCGTTCCCCCGCGTCTGGCCGCCAGGCCGCGAGGGCGGCTTCGACATCGTGCTGGGCAATCCGCCCTATGTGAAGCTGCAAAACCTGCACACCGTCGATCCGAAGATGGCCGACTGGCTGCGGGCAGACCGGGGCGAGGCGGGGTTCGAGAGTACGCGCACCGGCAATTTCGATCTCTACCTGCCGTTCATCGAACAGGGCCTGCGCCTGCTCGGGCCGGGCGGGCGCATGGCCTACATCGCCCCCAGCCTGTGGACGGTGAATCGATACGGCGAGGGCCTGCGTCGCCTGGTGCGGCGGGGACGCCATCTCGACCGCTGGATCGATTTCAAGGCATTCCAGGTCTTCGACGAGGTGATCACCTACACCGCCCTGCAGTTCTTCACCCGCGATCCCCAAGACGCGGTCAGGATCTCCGAGGCGCCCGACGGCAAGGCCGCCGACGTCGACTGGTCGGACGCGGTCCTCGCCGTGCCCTATGCCGCCTTTGCCGAGGACGGTGAATGGCTGATGGCCACCGGCGCCGAGCGCGCCCTGATCGACCGGCTGTCGGCGACGTGTTTGAGGCTGGACGATTCTTCGCTTACGTCAGCGATCTATCAAGGCCTCATCACAAGTGCGGATGCGATCTACCACCTCCAGCGCTTCGGCAATGGGCGGTACCTCTGCAAACCCAAGGGGACCGCGCCCTATGAGGTGGCGATCGAGGACGCGATCATGAAGCCGCTGGTCTCCGGCGGCGAAGCCAAGCGCTATGAGGTTCCAAGAACCAGCACATACCTGCTCTTTCCGTACGAACGGTCGCCCGCCGGCGTGATGGGGCTCATTGGCCGAGCCAATCTCCAGCGGCGTTTCCCCAAAGCCTGGGCTCACCTGCGATCCTGGGAGGAGGCGTTGCGCGCTCGGGAAGGAGGCGCGTTCGACGACAAGACGTGGTGGCGCTTCGGGCGCAACCAAAGCATCGACAAGCAGGACATTGCGAAGTTGATCGTCGCCCAGACCGTCCCGGAGACGCGCGTCTGCGGTGACACAGCCGGCGACAAATACCTGAACAATGTCCGTGTGAACGGCATTCTTCCAGCTGATGGCGTCGATAGCGCGTACCTCCTTGGGGTGCTCAACGGGCCGACGGCCAACTTCGTCTTCCGACGTATCGGCAAGCCCAAGGCCGGGGGCTACTTCGAAGCCAACAAGCAGTCATCGCCCCCCTGCCCGTCCCCAATGCCTCGCCCGGGGATCGCGCGGCGGTCGCGGCCATGGCCCGCGAGCTCCAGGCGCTGTGGACCGGCCGGCGCGAAGCC
>JACDGF010000457.1 GCA_013815405.1 Caulobacteraceae bacterium
CCCTTGGCCTGGTGCGCCGTTTCGACGGGGATCCCGTGGCGTCGGTCTCCAGGAGCCCGGTGAACGCCACCGTCGAGGCGGCCGCCGCCGTCAATCGCCTGCTTCAGGCCCGAACCGGCTTGGCCGGATAAGCGAGCTGTTCGCGCGCCCGCCACGCGTCGGTCACATAGTTCATGATCACCGATCGGCGCGCGCCCTTGATCGGCCGGCGCTCCAGCCCGTGCCAGGTGTCGGCCCCCGGCACGAAGGCCAAGGCGGTGTTGGCGGTGAAGGGGGCTCGTTTCGCCCAGGCGCCGCCGTCGCGATAGAGGTCGGTGCCCAGATCCTCCCGGTCGTCGGCGCCGCCCAGATAGATCAGCATGGTGAACGTCTTCACCCCCAGATCGGTATGGGGTTCGAGCCAGAATCCATCGGTGTCCTGGGCATATTCCAGCCGCACGTAATTTCCCCGCAGATCGGCCCCGACGGCGGTTTCGACGGCCCTGACGATCTCCGGCGACTGGAAGGCCCCGGCGACCGCCGCGCAGGCGTCGAAACGGGCGTTGTTGACCTGGTCGAAGTAGTGGCGCGCGTCGTTGTGCAATTCGCGCTTGCCCGAGACGCCGCGCAAATCCACGGTCGCGAACGGCAGGTCGCGCAGGGTGCGCTCGAGGGCTTCGGGAAAAACCGCGGCCAGCAACCAATGCCGATAGGGTTCCGCATAGTAACGCGCATGAGCGAGGCTGGCGCGGAGCGACGCCTTGACCGAAGCCGTCAACTCGTGGCGCGAGAGGCCCCTGAGGCTTTCCAGCTCGGTCAAACCGCTATCGATCGTCGGACCCCATCGAATGAACTCCTTGACCCGATCGAAGCGAGAGGCCGCCAATCCCCAAGGCAACAATGATCGTCAAATCCGCTATCGGGGATATCATGATATTGGAGTTTCTTCCCGAATTTTGTGCTCTTTGTGTTCCTTGGGAAGACAAAATCCGACCAAAAGGATAGGCGGCACAATGCGGCGCCGGGCGCGACGCCTTTGACGGCGGGCGCCTCGATTGACTTGGGCGGGCGAATCCCTATGTTCGCGAGGCCCGAGTTTCGGTTCCGCGCGCGCATCTTTCGCACCGGATGATCCTAATTCTCGTCGCACTTCAAGGCATGACAGATTTCTCCGACCTGGGGCTGAGCGCCCCGACCCTGCAGGCGGTCGCCGATACCGGCTACACCATCGCCACGCCGATCCAGGCCCAGGCCATACCGGTGGTTCTCGCCGGCCGCGATGTCCTGGGAATTGCCCAGACCGGCACCGGCAAGACCGCCGCCTTCACCCTGCCGATGATCGATCGGCTTGTGGCCGGCAGGGCCAAGGCCCGCATGCCGCGCTCCCTGGTGGTCGAACCCACGCGCGAACTGGCCGACCAAGTGGCCATGTCCTTCGATAAATATGCCAAGGGCCAGAAGCTCACCTGGGCGCTCTTGATCGGCGGCGTGTCTTTCGGCGACCAGGACATGAAGCTGGACCGGGGCGTCGACGTACTGATCGCCACGCCCGGCCGGCTGCTCGATCACGTGGAGCGTGGCAAACTCTTGCTCACCGGCGTCCAGACCATGGTCGTCGACGAGGCCGACCGGATGCTCGACATGGGCTTCATCCCCGACCTCGAGCGAATCTTCAAGCTCACCCCGGTGAAGAAGCAGACCCTGTTCTTCTCGGCGACCATGCCGCCGGAAATCACCCGGCTGACCAAGCAATTCCTCAAGGACCCGGTGCGCATCGAAGCCTCGCGTCCGGCGACGACGGCCGAGAACATCGCCCAGCACATCGTGCGCATCCCCTCGGCCGATCCTGGAACCAAGCGCCTGGCGCTGCGGGTTCTGGTAGGGGCGGCCAACGTCAAGAACGGCATCGTCTTCTGCAACCGCAAGTCGGAGGTGGATATCGTCGCCAGATCCCTGAAGCGTCACGGTTTCGACGCCTCCCCGATCCATGGCGATCTCGACCAGAGCATGCGCACCCGGACCCTGGAGGCGTTCCGCAAGGGCGTTTTGAAGCTGCTGGTGGCCTCCGACGTGGCCGCCCGAGGCCTCGATATCCCGGACGTCAGCCACATCTTCAACTACGATGTGCCCCATCATGCCGACGACTATGTCCACCGCATCGGCCGCACCGGCCGGGCCGGGAAGTCGGGGGACGCGTTCATGCTGGTGACGCCCGCCGACGGTCGGTCCCTCGACAAGGTGGTCAAACTCATCGGGCAGGCGCCCGACGAGGTCAAACTGGAGGTCGACTGGAGCCTGGCCAAGACCGACACGCGCGGCCGAAGCGACCGAGGGCGGCGGCCGGAGCGTTCGGCACGCGACGCGCGGGATGGGCGCGGCCAGGGTCGAGGACGCCCGGCGTCGGAGACCTCGGTCGCCCCCATGACGCCGCTTACGCCCACCC
>JACDGF010000458.1 GCA_013815405.1 Caulobacteraceae bacterium
TCCTTTGCCCCCGGGTGCAGATCGCCTGAAGCGGTTCGGCGGTCGCTATTCGGCTATCGCCGCCTCCGGGGGGTTGGTAAGCTCGGCGGAGTGGCCGGCGCGCTTCGCGGCCCGGTCGGGGCGCCGCCGGTGAGTCGCCGCCCCATGGACGACCGTGGCTCGCGCTTGGACCGGGAGGCCACGCCATGACCACCAAGACCATCTCCACCTACATTCCGGCGGGCTACATCCTGTCGTCGAGCTACGACGATCTGAAGATCACCAGGACGGGGGGTGTCGGTGGCTTCGGCGTCTTCTCGGATCATTATGCGGTGATCTCGAACTTCGGCACGATCAACGAAACCACCGCCCTTGTCTCGAGCTATGTCGGACTGAGCTTGGCGGCGGGCGGCGTCGTCTTCAATCAGAAAACGGGTTTTATCGGTGGCGACGACGGCGTGGATTTTTACGGTTCCAGCCCCGGCTACGTCACCAACCTTGGGACGATCGAGGCCACGTCCAGGGCGGTCTACATGCACGGAGGCGGCAGGGTCACCAACGGCAGCTACGCGAATCGCAATGCGCTGATCGAAGGCCACGTCGTCGAGTTCGACAATCTCGCCGGAACGGTGGTGAATTACGGCACGATCGCGGCCCGGGTGAGCATGTTCTCCGGAGGCGCGGTCACCAACGGCGGCGCCGGGGACACCACCGCGTCGATCATCGGCGGCTACGGCGTCGGGATCAATGGCGCATCATCGACCGTGGCCAATTTCGGAACCATCCAGGCCTACGCCGTTCAAGGGTTCTTCGGCGTCGCCCTGGGCGCTGGGGGTTCGGTCGTCAACGGCGGCCCCACCGATTCCGTGGCGCGGATCGAAGGCGCCACCGGGGTGAGAATCTATGGCGCCGCCGCGGTGACCAATTTCGGCGCGATCGTCGGTACGGGCGCTGGGGCCGGGGCTTACGGCGTGGCGCTCAGGAACGGCGGTCGCCTGACCAACGGCGCCGCCACCGCCACCGGCGCTCTGGTCGAAGGCTATACCGGCGTCATCGTTTCGGGCGCGGCGGGCACGATCGCGAACTACGGAACCATAAAGGGCCAGGGCATTCCATCCTACCAGTCCGGCGTCGTCCTGTTCGCCGGCGGTTCGGTGGTCAACGGCGGCGGGGCCGACCGTTCGGCCCTGATCTCGGGCGCCCGGGGCCTGGCCAGCTACGGGGCGGCCACGGTCAAGAACTTCGGGACCATCCGCGGCGTGGGCGCCTACTCCGGCGACGGGGTCGACCTTTTCGCCGGCGGCGTTTTCACCAACGGCTCTCTCAACAACGGCGCCGCCCTCGTCGAGGGCGTCACTGGCCTGGTCCTTTCCGGCGCGGCCACGGCGACTAATTTCGGGGCCATCTCGGGCCTGGGCGACGAAGGGGGCGACGGCGTCCGTCTCGGCGGCGGCGAGAGCCTGACCAACGGGGCCGCCGGCCATGCGGGCGCGCTGATCGAGGGCTTCAACGGCGTCACCGTGACCGGCGCCGCCACCACCGTGACCAACTTCGGCGTGATCCGCGGCGCGGCCGGAACGGCGGTTTCGTTCGCGTCGTCCACCGACGTTCTGGTCGTGGAATCCGGCTGCGCCTTCAAGGGCGCGGTGCTGGGCGCCGGGGGCACGCTCGACCTGGACACGGGCGTAGGCACACTCAGCGGCCTGCTCGCGGGCGGGAACGTGACGGTGTCCGGCAGCATGGCGGCGACGACCTTTTCCAACTTCGCCACAGTGCAGATCGGCGCGTCGGCGACGTTCGCCACCTCCGGCGCCGTCACCATCGCCGCCGATCAGACGCTGATCGACGCGGGCGCCCTCACCCTTGGCGGAGGCAAGAAGGCGAGCGTGACCAACGCCGGCCTGATCGAGACCACCGGGAGCGGGGTCCTGACCATCCAGACCGCCCTCGACAATTCCGGCACGCTGAAGTCGCTGGGCGGCGATCTGATCGTCCAGGGCGCGGTGACCGGTTCGGGCAAGGCCATGATCAACGGCGGGACGATCGATTTCGCCTCCACCTTCAGCCAGAACGTCTCGTTCAACGGCGCCGCCGGGACTCTCGAACTGGCCCAATCTCAAACCTACAAGGCGACCGTCAGCGGCTTCTCCAAGACGGGCGGGACGTTTCTGGACCTGGACGACATCGCCTTTGGCAAAGCAACCACGGCGAGCTATTCGGGAAACAAGTCCAGCGGTGTGCTTACGGTCACTGACGGAACCCACACCGCCCAGATCAACCTCAAGGGCGACTATCGCACCTCGACCTTCGTCGTCGCCGATGACGGCCACGGGGGCACCCTCGTCCACGACCCGGTCCGCCTCGCCGCGAACGCGCCGCCCGCGGATCAGCGCTTCATCGCCGCCATGGCGGGGCTGGGCGGCGGGGGCGCGGGGCTGGAGGC
>JACDGF010000459.1 GCA_013815405.1 Caulobacteraceae bacterium
ACCTTCGACCGCGACGCCCGCACCGACCCGGCCGGGCGCGCGACGCGGGTGGGCGGCGTCGAGCGCGACGGCGGCGGGCGGCTCACCCTTCGCCTCTTCGACAGCCTCAAGCCGGTGATCGCGGCGGTCAACGGATCGGCCGTTGGCGTCGGCGTGACCATGCAGCTGGCAATGGACATCCGCCTGGCCTCGACCTCGGCGCGCTTCGGTTTCGTCTTCGCCCGCCGGGGCATCACCCCGGAAGCCGCGTCCTCCTGGTTCCTGCCCAGGCTCGTCGGCCTCCAGACGGCCCTGGAATGGTGCTACACCGGCCGGGTGTTCGACGCGGGGGAGGCCTTCGACAAAGGCTTGGTCCGGTCCCTGCACGAGCCGGACGACCTTTTGCCCGCGGCGCGCGCCCTGGCCCGGGAAATCATCGACAACACCGCCCCGGTGTCCATCGCCCTCACCCGCCAGCTGCTGTGGCGCATGGCCGGCGCCAACCACCCCATGGAGGCTCACCGCGCCGACAGCCGGGCCATCCAGTCCAGGGGAGCTTCCGCCGACACCCGCGAAGGGGTGACCGCGTTCCTCGAAAAACGCGCGCCGACCTGGCCCAACCGCGTTTCCGGCGATCTCCCGGACATCTGGCCCCACTGGCGCCCGCGCGACTTCAGTTGAAACGCAACGCCTGGCCGCTCACTGTTTTCGACTGGACACGCGCCGATTAAGACAGGACTGTCATCGGCGCTTGTCGATGCGCCAGGCGTTCTATAAGAACGGTTACATGTCACCTAGGACTCGAACGCATTTCTGTCGTTCGACGGGTCAGGAAAGAAGAGAAAATGGACGATAAGGCTGAAATTATCGAGATGACGGCGGATATCGTTGCCGCTTACGTCGCGAACAACACCATCGTGACCGGCGACCTGCCGGCGCTGATTCAGAGCGTGCACCGCGCCCTGGCCTCGGTGTCCGCCGGCGTCGAGGCGGTCGAGGCGGCGCCCAAGGAACCGGCGGTGCCCGTGCGCCGCTCGATCACGCCCGATCATCTGGTGTGCTTGGAAGACGGCCGCAAATTCAAGTCGCTCAAGCGGCACCTGCGGACCAAATACAACATGAGCCCGGAGGACTACCGGGCCAAATGGGGCCTGGCCAAGGACTACCCCATGGTCGCCCCCAACTACGCCAAGGCGCGCTCGGAACTGGCCAAGCAGATGGGCCTGGGCCAGGGCGGCCGGCAAGCGACGAAGAAGCGGCGGTAGCGGACAACTTCGCTCCTCCCTCCCTTTATGGGAGGGAGGGAGGATTATCGTTTCCGATCAGCCCCGATCCGCCGCGTCGCGACGGATACGCTCGACCATCGAGAACAGGCCGTTGGACCGCTGTTGCGACAGCGCGCCGGTGAGGCCCAGGCGCGCGAACCCTTCCTTGGCGTCGAAGCCGAGGATCTCCGCCGGCGTGCGGCCTGAAAAGAGGCCGAGCAGTATGGCGATCAGCCCACGCACGATGTGGGCGTCGGAATCGCCGCGAAACCGCAAGGTTCCGTCGGCGGCCCGTTCGGTGACCAGCCACACCTGGCTGGCGCAGCCCCGCACCTTGCAGGCGTCCGTGCGTTCGGCCTCGGCCAGCGGCGCAAGGCCGCGGCCCAGGTCGATGACGTGGCGATAGCGCTCCTCCCAATCGCCCAGGACATCGAACTCGGCGGCAAGGTCGTCGAGCCTGGCGCCGATGGCGCTCGAGAGGGATACAGGTGCGTTCATGCCTTCACGATTTGGCCCTTGGGCTTGCCCAAGGCAACCTCTCTCCCCTTCGCGGGAACGGAAGCGCATAGAAGGTAAGGTGAGAAGGAAGCCCGACGTTTCCGCCGATCCCAGTCTCCTGGCCGAACTGGGTCATGAGCTTCGCACCCCGCTGGCCGCGATCATCGGCTTTGCGGACGCCATGCGCGCGCGCGCCTTTGGACCCCTCGGCGACTCCTACGCCCGGAGCGCGGACGCCATCCACGAGGCCGGCCGGCATCTGCTGGCCCTGGTCGATGACCTGACCGACGTGGCCCGCATCGAATCCGGCCGCGCGGCGCCGGCCCTGGAAACCTTCGAGATCGACGGCCTGGTGGCGCGAACCGTGGCCATGTTCGCGCTGGACGCCGAGCACGCCGGCGTCCGTCTGAGCGCCAGTTCGGACGGCGGGCCCCTCGACGTCATCGCCGACCGAGCCGCGATTCGGCGGATCCTGATCAACCTCATCGGCAACGCCATGAAATTCACCCGCGCCGGCGGGGCGGTCACTGTCACGGTCGGTGTGGACGGCGTCGACCTCCTCCTGTTCTTCGACGACGACGGCGGGCGTGAACCCCAAGCGAAGGGCGACGGGCTCGGCCTGCGGCTGGTGCGAGCCCTCTGCGCGCTGCACGATGGGTCGATGGCCATGG
>JACDGF010000460.1 GCA_013815405.1 Caulobacteraceae bacterium
CTGATGGGGGGCGCCTACGTCGGGACCGGTGAGGGCCGCCCGCGCCCGTTTTCCGTCACCCTCCGCCAGGGCCTCCGCGCCGCGCACCACCGCGCCCAGGTGAACCGCGCCGGGCTCCGGAGAGGCGCCGGTCGGCGCCAGGGCGGCCGCCTTTTTGACGTCTCCGGCCAGAAGGGCGGCGCTGAAGGCGCGGGATTCGAGGAACCGGGAGTCGGCGCTTGGCTCCAGCGCCGCGGCGCGGGCGAAATAGGCGCTCGCCGCCTCGCCGCGGCCGCCGTTGATCGCCGCCTGGCCGGCGAGGAAGAGGCCATAAGACGAATCGGTCGCCGAGCGGGTCGCGGCGATGCGCCCGTCGGGCGTGGAGGCGACGTCGAGCGGGCGCGTGGCGCAGGCGCAAAGGCCAGCCAGGGGGATGACGGCGAGGAAGGCGCGGAGGCTGGGCATGACGCGGACGTCCTTGCCCCGCAATTGTGGCGCCCGCAAGGGGCGGCCGCGTCGGGAATGGGAAGCTTACATGTTCGGGTAGTTCGGCCCGCCCCCCCCCTCCGGGGTGGTCCAGCGGATGTTCTGGGAGGGGTCCTTGATGTCGCAGGTTTTGCAGTGGACGCAATTTTGGGCGTTGATCTGGAAGCGCGGATGGGCCCCGGCCTCGTCGTAGAGCACCTCATAGACCCCCGCCGGGCAGTAGAGCCGCGCCGGCTCCCCGTAGAGCGGGAGGTTGACCTCGATGGGGACGGCGGGATCGGCGAGGACCAGATGGGTCGGCTGATCCTCCTCGTGGTTGGTCGACGACAGGAAGACGCTGGAGAGCTTGTCGAAGCTCAAGACCCCGTCGGGCTTGGGATAGACGATGGGCTTGTAGTCCTTGGCGAGGCCCGTGCAGGCGGCGTCGGTCTTGCCGTGCTTCAAACTCCCGAACAGCGAAAAGCCCCCAGTCAAATTGCTGATCATCAGGTCGAGCATGACGATCACGCTGCCGGGGAAGGTGCCGAACCGCGACCACAGGGGCTTGGAATTGCGCACCAGATGCAGCTCCTTGCGCACCCAGGACCGGTCGTAGGCGGCTTGATAGTCCGCCAGCCGGTCGCCCTTCCGGCCCGCCTGGATCGCCGTGAAGGCGGCCTCGGCCGCCATCATGCCGGTTTTCATGGCGTTGTGGCTGCCCTTGATGCGCGGCAGGTTCACGAATCCGGCCGAGCAGCCGATCAGCGCCCCGCCGAGGAAGGTCAGCGCCGGGACGGACTGGAAGCCCCCTTCGGTGATCGCCCGGGCGCCATAGGCGATCCGCTTGCCGCCCTCCAGGTAGCGGCGGATGGACGGGTGATGCTTGAGCCGCTGGAATTCGTCGAACGGCGATATCCAGGGGTTCTTGTAGTTGAGGTGGATCACCAGGCCGAGCGCCACCTGATTCTCGCCGAAATGGTACATGAAGCTCCCGCCGCCGGTGCGGTTGTCCAGGGGCCAGCCGACGGTGTGCTGCACGAAGCCGGGCTCGAAGGCCTCCTCGGTGACCTGCCAGATCTCCTTGAGGCCGATGCCGAACTTTTGGGGCTCCTTGCCCTCGCAGAGGCCGAACCTGGCCTGGACCTGCTTGGCCAGCGAACCGCGCACCCCCTCGGCGATCAGGGTGTATTTCGCCCGAAGATCCAGGCCGGGCTGGTAGTCGCCCTTTTTCGCCCCATCCTTGCCGACGCCGAACACGCCGGCGACGACGCCTTCGACCGCGCCGTCCTCGCCATACACGATGTCCGAGGCGGCCATGCCCGGGTAGATTTCGACCCCCAGCGCCTCGGCCTCCCCCGCCAGCCATCGGCACAGGTTGGCCAGGGAACCGATGTAGGCGCCGTGGTTGTGCATGAATTTCGGCATCGGGAACATCGGGACCTCGATCGCGCCCCGCGGGCCGAGGACCAGGAACCTCTCCTTGGAGACCGCCGTCTCCAGCGGGGCGCCCCTGGCGCGCCAGTCCGGGAAGAGCTCGTCCAGGGCCTTGGGATCGATCACGGCCCCCGAGAGGATATGGGCGCCGACCTCCGAGCCCTTTTCCACCACCGCGACGGAGATCTCCGCACCGCTTTCCGCCGCGCGCTGCTTGAGGCGTATGGCGGCCGCCAGCCCCGCCGGCCCCGCCCCGACGACGACGACGTCATAGTCCATGGCTTCGCGCCCGGGGTCTTGCGGCGTGGCCGCGTCGTCGCTCATCGTGCTGGACTCTCCGCCGCCAGGGCGCGCCTCTTATTCGAAGCCGCCGCCGGGGCGGTCAAGCGGAAAGCGGCGCCGTTCCGCCTCCCGGGTCGACGCCAGAGGGTGTAGACCCCTCGCCATGACCGCCGACCCCCGCGCCGTCGAAAGCCTTCTCGCCTTCTGGGCCGAGGCGGGGGTGGAGGCGGCCTATGCCGAGGCGCCGGTG
>JACDGF010000461.1 GCA_013815405.1 Caulobacteraceae bacterium
GTCGGCCTGGACCGCCGACGCCACCGTTTCAATCCCGCCCATCCAAAATCCTCCGCCCAATCAAAGCGGATTCCTCGAATCACATCACGATTCCTCAGAGCAAGACTTTTCTGATGGGTGGTAAGGTCCGGCCGCCCCAGGACATTGACATAGGCGGCCAGGGCCCGCTCGGGAAAGCTGGTTCCCGTGGCCGCCCCCCCGGAGGCGGGCGTCGGGATGCTCATGGCGAAGGCACTGGCGGTGGGAACGATGTCGTGGCAGGGGGAACTCGTCGACGGGTCGGGCGAGCAGATCGCGCTCTGGTAGCGGCCGATTACCTTGTCCGAAGCGCAGGCGGCCAGCAGCAGGGCGGCGGATAGGCCGGCGAAAAGCGCCCTAGGCATCGCTGAGCTCATAGATCACGCCATGATCCGGCGAGCCCCCGGCGCACGGCTTCAAGGAGAGCTCTCCGACGTTCGCCCCGTTGAACCGCGCTTTCGGCAATTCGTGCGGCGGATCGTCGTAGCAGGCCACGCCCTCGAGCTCGGCCAAGGTCGGCCGGGTCGCCGAATACACCCACGCGTCGGAATCGGCCTGGGCGTATTTGTCCAGGACGAGCACGAAAAAGCTGGCCATGGGCGTTTCCCCTATCGTTCGCCGCAGCCCGTCGGCGTTCCCTTCAATTGTAACTTCAAGACCGTCGCGCGCAAGGTTTGGCTCTCCTCGCGCCTCAGCCGGCGGTCGGGGCGGGCGGCGTGGGCGCTCGCGCTATCATGTGATAGCACCTCGTCATGCCCCAACTCCTGGTCAGGGATGTTCCTCGCGATGTCGTGGAGGCGCTGAAGCGGCGGGCGTCCAGCCACGGCCGAAGCGCCGAAGCGGAACATCGCATGATCCTGGAAAATGCGTTGAAGGCCGGGCGCGAGGCGTTTCGCGCCCGCGCCGGCCGACTTCGCGAAGAAGCCCGCGGGCGGATCATCGGCCCGTCCGCGGACCTGATCCGGGAAGACCGCGATAGCCGGTGAGCGTCGTGGTCGACCCCTCGGTCGCGCTGAAATGGGTCCTTGACGAACCCGGGGCGGAGGCCGCCGACGCCTTGCTGGACGAGGAACTGGTCGCCCCGTCACTATGGCTCATCGAAGCCGCCAATGCGCTCTGGCGGCGCGCCCGGCGCGGAGAGATCGGCGGCGAGGAAGCCAAGGAGCGTCTTGGAGAACTCCGCAACGCGCCGGTGACGACGGGCGCCATCGAGAACGACCTTCTGGCGGTCGCCGATCTGGCGAACCAGCTTAGCCACCCGGTCTACGATTGCCTCTACCTTGCGATGGCCCTTCGCGAGAGCGCCTACGTGACCACCGCCGACCGGCGTTTCCGAGGCGCCGTCGAGCGTTCGCCGACCTTGAAGGGCGCCGTGAGATTGCTCGGAGACTAGTAGACCAGCCCCGGCGCCAGGACGTGGGCGCCGGCTTGGCGCAGGCGGGCTTCGCCCAGGTCGCGCAGGAGGACCCGCGCCGCCGGGTCTTCGGCCAGCCAGACGGCGGCCGAGGCGACGCGGGCGACCAGAGCGCCGGCGCCGAACAGGCGCTGGAGGGTTTCGAACGGCGAGGTGCGGGTATCGAACGGCGCCAGGCGCGCTTCGCCTTTGATCCCGGCCAGCGTTTTGGCGCGATCGACGGCCTGGTAGAACCCGCCCAGGTGGTCGACCAGCCCCAGGGCCTTGGCCTGGGCGCCGGTCCACACCCGCCCCTTGGCGATCTCGCGCACCCGGGCGTCCGGCAGGCCGCGCCCCTGGGCGACTCTGGCGACGAACCCGTCGTAGATGCGGTCCATCCAGGCGGAGAAGGCGGCTTTCTGCGCCGGGTTCATCGGCCCCTCCATGGAGAAGGCGTCGGCGTAGTCGCCGCCCACCTTGATCCCGCGCACGTCGACGCCCAGGCGCCCGAGCGCCGGGCCGAGCACGAACTTGCCGCCGAAGACGCCGATCGAGCCGGTGAGGGTGGTGGGCTCGGCGACGATCTCGGAGGCCTGGGAGGCGATCCAATAGCCCCCCGAAGCGCCGTAGGTCCCCAGGCTGACCACCACCGGCTTGCCCGCCGCCCTGGCCTGCCGCACGGCGGCGAGGATCTGTTCGGAGGCGGTGTCCGACCCGCCGGGCGAAGAGACCCGAAAGACGATCGCCCGCACCGCGGTGTCGCGGATGGCCGCCTGGAAGGCCTTGGCGACGTCGTCCGAATGGATGGCCCGGGCGGTGTCCAGCGGATTGCCGACCCCGTCCTCGCCGGTCAGGATCACCCCTTCGGCGGAGATCACCGCCACGGTCGCGGCGGGGAGGCCCGCGCCCGGGCCGGCGCGGCCGGCGTAGTCGCCAAAGTCCATCAGCCTGGCGCCCGCGCCGGCTTTGGCGAGGATGGCGGCCCGCGCCTCCCCGACC
>JACDGF010000462.1 GCA_013815405.1 Caulobacteraceae bacterium
TCTATCGCAATTCCGCCGCCCTGGTGGCGCCCGCGGCGGCGATCCAGGGGTCGGCCCCCGCCACCTTCGTCATGGTCCGGGATCCGCGCTCGGGCCGCTCGCGGCGAGTCGCCGTCTCGATCGGCCGCGTCGCCCCCGACGGAGTGGAGGTGCTGTCCGGGCTCAAGGCCGGCGATGTGGTTACCTGGTCCGTCAAGGCCCCGGCCGGCCCGGACGACGAGGAGTAGGGCGGGGACCATTTCGGAGTGACGGGGCATCGCGCCCCGAGCGGGCGAACGGGAACGAAAAGGACGATCGATGGAACACAAAGGCGAATGCTTCTGCGGCGCGGTGCGCCTCGAAGCGACCGGGGAGCCCGAGGCGATGGGCTATTGTCATTGCCGGTCATGTCGATCCTGGTCCGGCGGGCCGGTGAACGCGTTCAGCCTGTGGAAACCCGAGGCGGTGCGGGTGACCTCGGGCGCGGAGCACGTCGCGACTTTTCAGAAGACGGCGCTGAGCGAAAGGCGTTACTGCGCCAAATGCGGCGGTCACCTGATGACCGCCCACCCGCCGCTCGGCCTGATCGACGTCTTCGCCGCGACCCTGCCGACCTTGCCGTTCGCGCCGGGCGTTCATGTGAACTACGCCGAGACGGTGCTCCCCATGCGCGACGGCCTGCCCAAGCTGAAGGACTTTCCCACCGAGTTCGGCGGGTCGGGCGAGACGATGGCGGAATAGACCCCGGCGCACAGCGCGGGTCCCCGGCTGAACCCGGAGGGATTTGGGAAAAATCCCCCATGGCGCATCTTGCAAAGCGCCCTATACGGATAGGGCCGCCGACCTTTTGGGGAGCCGAGCACGTGCGACACGAACCACCGGTCGGCGAGTTCGCGAAGGCCTTCTGGTCGCGGCCCGGCGCCGTGGAACACGGGCTTGGGCCATTGAAGGCGGCGGAGATCCACCAGGCTGAATTTCGCCTCCTGGCCGACAACCTGCCGACGCTCTGCTGGATAGCCAACGGTGACGGCTACATCGTCTGGTGCAACCGCCGATGGTACGACTACTGCGGCGCCACGCCCGCCGAGATGGAATGTTGGGGTTGGACCTCGGTGCATGATTCGCGCGTGCTCCCGGAGGTTCTCGAGCGCTGGCGCGGCGCCATAGCCGCCGGCGAACCCTTCGAGATGACGTTCCCGCTCCGAGGCGCCGACGGGGTCTTCCGGCCGTTTCCTACCCGCGTCGTTCCGATCGAGGGCAAGGACGGCGCCCCGCTACGGTGGTTTGGCGCCAATGTGGACGTCAGCGCCCAGCGACAGGCCGAGACAGCCCTGCGCGCGAGCGAGGAGCGTCTGCATCTCGCGCTTTCGGGCGGCCATGGGATAGGCGCCTGGGACTGGGACATCGTGAACGACCGGGTCGTCGCCGACGGCCCTCTGACGACACGCTACGGCGTGAAGCCCGAGCGCCCTCGTCTAGACCTTTCCCAACCGCTTGATCGCGGCGGACAGCGGTCGCGCGCCGTCGCGATAGTCCGCCCAGGCGGTCAGCTTGCGCACGAGGAGCGGCGCGGTGCGGATCGTGTATCGGGCCGGATCGAGCCCGGTCTTCGCCTGGCTCCAGGTCAGCGGCATGGAGACCGGCGCCCCAGCCCGGCCCCGCGGCGACAGCGGCGCCACCGCGGTCGAGAGACGGTCGTTGCGCAGATAGTCGAGGAAGATGCGCCCGGCGCGGTCCTTCTTGGCCATGGTGATCAGGAAGCGGTCCGGCGCCTCGGCCGCCATGACCTTGCAGACGTCGCGGGCAAAGCCTTTGGCGGTCGGCCAGTCGATCCCCTCGGCCTTCAGCGGCGTGACGACGTGCAGCCCCTTGCCCCCGGTCGTTTTGCAGAAACCGACCAGGCCCAGATCCTCCAGCCGGTCGCGCACTTCCCGGGCCGCTTCGATGACATCGGCGAAGGCGACGTCCGGCGCCGGGTCGAGGTCGAACACCAGCCGGCCCGGCTGTTGGGGCTTGAACGGCTCGCAGTTCCAGGGGTGGAGTTCCACCGCGCCGATCTGGGCCGCGGCGATCAGGGCCTCGACCCGGTCGAGCTGGAGATAGGGCTTCTTGTCCCCGGACACCGCCACCTCGGTGAACAGCGACGAGGCGCCGCGCGAGGCATGGCGCTGGAAGAAGGTTTCGCCGCCGATCCCGTCGGGCATCCGGACCACCGAACAGGGCCGGCCCTTGAGATGCGCGATCATCCATTCGCCCACAGCCTCGTAATAGGTCGCCAGGTCCAGCTTGGTCACCGGCCACCCGTCGCCGCCGTCGGGCCATAGCGCCTTGTCGGCGTGGGATAGGGTGACCCCCATGACCGGGACCGATCCTCGCGGCGGGGCCGGGCGGACGGCGGCCGGGGCCGGCGCGCTCAGGGG
>JACDGF010000463.1 GCA_013815405.1 Caulobacteraceae bacterium
CCCCGAAGCCGGCGCGGGCGATGGCCAGCCCGGACTGGTCCGCGCCCCGCCCTGGGACGAGCCCGGTGTAGACCAGCCCCGCGCCCAGATAGGTGGCGATGCGGTTGATCTCGTCGTCCGCCCAGCCGATCCGCACCCAGCCGCTCAGGCCCCCGTCTTGCGAGCCTCGCTTGGCCAGCAGCCTGCCTTCCGCCAGGCCGTAGAGGCCGGCGTTGCCGCGGACCCGGAGCGGGGCGCCCGCCGCGTCGAACCGGTCCAGGGCGTCGAAGGCGGCCGTGTAGGCCCAGGCCCCCACCTCGAGGCGCACGGCCTTCCCCCATCGCCGCTCCACCTGGCCGATCGCCAGCGCCCCGCCGCGCGCCGAAAGCTCGATGGAGACGAAGCGCCGAAGATCCTGGGGATCGCCGGCGACCCCGTCGAACAGACCCAGCTGGGCGGTCCATTCCGGCGCGGGCCGCCAGAAGGCGGTGAGGCCGAGCGCCGGGGTCGGGTTGATCGAGGGGCCGTCGAGCCCGGTCTGGGAAAGATCCGGCCCGATCCCGTGCGAGCTGTTGAGGAAGAGGGCCGCGGTTCCCTGGACGTCGAAGGTGTTGTTCAGATCGATGATGCCGCCCTTGACGCCGGCGCGGCCGTCCGGAAGCGTCTGTTGAACCCAAGCCTCGTAGAGCCGCCAGGCTTCCGGCGGCAGGTCGACGTCGCTGACCACCTGGACGTCCCCCACCAGCTCGCCGCTGAAACTCGCGCCGTTGTGATGTTCCACGCTCACCATGGCGGTGAGGCCGCCTCGGCCCCAGGCCGCGCCGTCGAAGGCGGCCGAGACCTTCAGCTGATCGACATAGCGCTCGCCCGCCCGCTTGCCGCCTTCCAGGTCGGCCAGGGCGTCGGCGATATAGGCGCCGGTGAAGGTGATCTCCCGGGGCGGGGCGCCCGACGCCGGCGGCCCCGGCGCCGTCGGATCCGCCAACTCCTGGGCGGCGGCCAAGGAGGCGAAGAACGCGATCGCCCCCCCGGCGAAGGCCGCCTGCCAAACTCTCATCGCTGCCTCGTCGTCCTCGGCCGTAGAGCGCGCGAACCAAGCCGGGCCGGCCGCGTTTCCAGGTCTCCGACCCGATGGAGACGATGATGGCCGATCTTAGCGCCAAGGCCCGCGACGGGCTTACCGCCAACGATTTCGCCGAACCCGGCAAACGCGCCTATCCCATCGAGGACCAGCCGCATGCCCGCAACGCCAAGGCCCGCGCCAGCCAGGCGGTCGAGGCCGGGCGGATGTCGACGGGCGAGAAGGCCAAGATCGACAAGAAGGCCGACGCGGTCCTGAAGAAGGCATGATCGGGGCTATTTGGGCGCCAGGACCAGGATCTCGAACGTGCCGGGCGTCATGACCGGCTTGGCCCCGGTCGTGGGCGAGGGTGTGTAGCCGGCGGTGGGCAGATAGACCCGGCCGGTCCGGGGATCCACCGCGCCGGTCCTCGCGCCCGTCCGGGTGGGCGCCCGCTCCAGCACCGAGGCCGGCGCGGCGCCCCCCGCCGCGATCACCGCCAGGGTCCCGTCGCCGCCGGAGGGAATGAAGGCGAGGCCCCGCTTGGCGTCGTAGATCACCGCGTCGGGCCTGGGGCCGATGGAAAGGGTGGCGGCGATGGCCCCGGTCTTGGCGTCGACCACCTGGGCGACCCCGTTGGCGCAGGCCGAGATCAGCAAACCGCCCGCCACATACGCGAGGCCGCTGGGGTCGGCGCAGCCTTTCAGGTCGTATCGCGCGACGACCTTGCGGCCCGCGATGTCGATGACCGCGATCTGGGAGCGGTCCTCGACGTTGACGAAGGCCCGGCCCGCCCCGTCGACGGCGGCGAATTCCAGGGCGCCGCCGACCGGGATGGACCCCACCGCCTTGCGCGCCTTGGGGTCGATCAGGGTGACCTCCCCGGCCTTGGAGGCCATCACCAGGATCAGCCCGCTCGCCGCGTCGAAGACCGCCGCGTCCGGCCCCGCGCCGGTGGGGACGTCGGCGAGCACCGCGCCGGTTGCGGCGTCGATCAGGCTGGCGGTGGCGCGGTCGCCGTTGGTGGTCACCAGCACGTCGCCGCCGGGCAGGGCGAACGCGGCGTGGAGGTGGGAGCCCCGGGCGAAGGCGGGCGAGACCTTGCCGGTGTCCGGCTCGACCATCATCACCGCGTCGCCGTGCGCCACATAGAGCCGGCGCCGGACCGGGTCGAAGCTGGCGTAGTCCCACTTGCCGTCCGGCCCCTTGATGCGATCGACCACGCGGAAGCCCGGCGCCCCTTCGGCCCGGGCGGGGTGCGCCGCGGACCCCGCCAGCAGGGCCGACGCGGCGAGCGCCAGGGCGGCCGCGCGGATGGGTCTACCCATGATGTGAGCCTCGCTTGAAGGGGGATGGGT
>JACDGF010000464.1 GCA_013815405.1 Caulobacteraceae bacterium
TCGCTAGGGCGCGGCGGCCAAGGCGATGCGGATCTCGCACTTCTTCATCGAGCGGCCGGTGTTCGCCGCGGTGCTGGCGATCCTGATCACCCTCGTGGGCGCCATCGCCTATCCGAACTTGCCGATCGCCCAGTACCCCGACATCGCCCCGCCGACGGTCAACGTCAGCGCCAGCTATCCAGGGGCCTCGGCCGAGACCCTGGCGGATGCCGTCGCCGCGCCGATCGAGGAGCAGATCAACGGGGTGGAGAACATGCTCTACATGTCCTCCCAATCCACCGGCGACGGCAAGGTGGCGATCACCGTCACCTTCAAGCTCGGCACGGACCCCAACCAGGCCCAGGTGCTGGTGGAAAACCGGGTGGCCTCGGCCACCGCGCGCCTGCCGCCGGAGGTGGTCGCCTCCGGGGTGACGGTGCGCAAGAGCTCGACCGACTTCTTGATGGCCGTCCACAACTATTCGCCGGACGGCTCCCTCGACCAGAAATACATCGCCAACTACGTCGGCCTCCATATCCGCGACGCGCTTCTGAGAGTTCCGGGGGTCGGCGACATCGGCAGCCGCGCCTCGCGCGACTACGCCATGCGGATCTGGATCGACCCGGACCGGGCGGCGGCGCGGGGCCTGACCGTGGAGGATATCGTCACCGCCTTGCGCGGCCAGAACGTCCAGGTGGCGGCCGGCGCCATCGGCCAGGCGCCCCAGCGATCCGGCGCCAGCGCGTTCCAGCTCAACATCGAGGCCCTGGGGCGGCTCTCCAGGCCCGATCAGTTCGCCGACATCATCGTCAAGTCCGACGCGCAAGGCCGCGTCACCCGCATCCGGGACGTGGCCCGGGTGGAGCTGGGCGCCCAGGACTACACCACCAACGCCTATATGAACGAGAAGAACGCCGTAGCCCTGGGCATCCTTCAGCAGCCCGGGTCCAACGCCCTGAAGACCGCCGAGGCGGTCAAGGCGACCATGGCGCGGCTCGAGCAGAGCTTTCCGCCGGGCCTCGACTACAAGATCATCTACAATCCCACCGAATATGTCCGCGCCTCGATCAACGAGGTGGCCAAGACCTTGCTGCTGGCCGTCGGCCTGGTGGTGCTGGTGGTCCTGATCTTCCTCCAGTCGTGGCGCGCGGCGGTGATTCCGATCGTGGCGATCCCGGTCTCCCTGATCGGATCCTGCGCGGTGATGGCCGCCTTCGGCTTCTCGCTGAACAACCTTTCCCTCTTCGGCCTGGTCCTGGCGATCGGCATCGTGGTCGACGACGCCATCGTGGTGGTGGAGAACATCGACCGCCACCTGCGCGAGGGAATGGCCCCCCGGGAAGCGGCCCACAAGACCATGGACGAGGTCGGCGGCGCCCTGGTGGCCATCGCCCTGGTCCTCATGGCGGTGTTCGTGCCCAGTGCGTTCATCACCGGGATCTCGGGCCAGTTCTACAAGCAGTTCGCCCTTACCATCGCCACCTCGACCCTGATCTCGCTGACCGTTTCCCTGACCCTGTCGCCGGCCCTGGGCGCCCTTATCATGCGCGCCAGGACGCAAGGCCGGCCGGCGAGGCGCGGGCTTCGCCGCCTGGCGGGACTAGGCGACGCATTCAACCGGGGCTTCGACCGCCTGTCCGGCCGATATTCGAGCCTCACCCGGCGGCTGGTGCGGATGACGGCCGTCATGCTCGTGATCTACGCCGGCCTGGTGGCGCTGGCCGCCTGGGACCTCGCCGCCACCCCCAAGGGCTTCATCCCGGCCCAGGACCAGGGCAATCTGCTGATCTCCATCAGCCTGCCGCCGGGCTCGTCGCTGGACCGCACCGACCAGGCGACCCGCGAGGTGGCCCATCGCCTGCTGGCCGCGCCGGGCGTCGCCGCCGCCTCGATCTATGCCGGGGTCGACGCCACTAGCGGCACCACCTCCTCCAGCGGCGGGCAGATCTACCTGGTCCTAAAATCCTTCGCCGAACGCCACCGCCTGGGGCTCAAGACGCCGGGGATCATCGCCGATCTCCAGAAGCGCTTGGCGCCGATCACCGGGGCGGACGTCAAGGTCATCCCGCCGCCGCCGGTACGCGGGATCGGTTCGACGGGGGGCTTCAAGCTGGTGGTCGAGGACCAGGGCGGCCACGGGGCCAAGGCCCTGGAGGCGGCGGCCAAGGACCTGGCCGACGCCGCCAATCGCTCGGGCGCGGTGACCTCGGCCTTCGTCACCTTCAACACCCGCACGCCGCGCATCTTCGCCGACATCGACCGCGCCAAGGCCGCCGTCCTGGGCGTGCCCGACAGCGCGGTGTTCGCCACCCTGCAGACCTATCTGGGTTCGACCTTCATCAACGACTTCAACCTGTTCGGCCACACCTTCCAGGTCCTCGCCCAGGCCGACGCGCCGTTCCGCGACGAG
>JACDGF010000465.1 GCA_013815405.1 Caulobacteraceae bacterium
CCGCTCGCCGGCGCCTTCTACGCCTTCGAGATCATCATCGGCGCCTACACCGTCGCCAACATCGCCCCGGTGGTGGCCGCCGCGATCGCCGGCGCCCTGGTCGGCCGGGCGATGGGCGCCCAACCCCTGGTCGTCCAGGTTTTCGTCACCGACAGCCTCACGCCGAGCCACTATCTGGTGTTCGCGGCCCTGGGGCTGGCCTGCGCCGGCTTCGGCATAGCCGTCATGCGCCTGGTGGGCCTGACCGAACGGGCGGTCTCGCGCCCGCCGCTCCCCAATTGGGCGCGCCCCGCCCTGGGGGGCGTGCTTCTGGCGGCCCTGGCGTGGCAGGCGCCGTCGAGCCTCTCGGCCGGCCACGGCGCCATGCGGCTCGCCCTCTTCGCCGATCTCGCCTTGAGCGCCCTCGTCGTCCTCATCGCCGCCAAGGCGGCGGCTTCGGTGGTCGCCCTGGGCTTCGGCTTCCGCGGCGGCCTGTTCTTCGCCTCCCTCTATATGGGGGCGCTGATCGGGCGCCTGTTCGTGGTCGCCCTGGCCGCCGCCGGGCTCCACACCGGCATCGATCCCCTGGCCGGGGCGCTGGTCGGCATGGGGGCGCTGGCCGTGGCGATCATCGGCGGCCCCTTCACCATGACCTTCCTGGTGCTGGAGACCACCGGCGACTTCGCCCTCGCCGCCGCCACCCTCACCGCCGCGATCCTCGCCGCCCTGGTGGTGCGCGAGACCTTCGGCTATTCCTTCTCCACTTGGCGGCTGCACCTGCGCGGGGAGACCATCCGCAGCGCCCACGACGTCGGCTGGCTGCGCACCCTGACCGCCGGGCGGATGATGCGGGCCGACGCCGCCACCGTCGCCGCCGACGCCAGCATCGAGGCGTTCCGCCGCCTCTTCCCCCTGGGCTCGACCCGCCGGGTGATCGCCCTGGACGGCGCCGGCCGCTACGCCGGCGTCATCCGCCTCGCCGTCGCCTGGGCCGAACCGCCTCCCGAGGGCCCCGTGGGCGACCTGGCTATCAACCGCGATGCGTGGCTGCGCCCGGAAATGACCGTCAAGGAGATCATGGGCGTCTTCGACCGCGCCCAGAGCGACGAGTTGGCGGTGTGCGACGAGGCGGGCGAAGTGCTGGGCGTCCTCACCGAAGCCCACGCCACCCGCCGCTACGCCGAGGAGCTCGAAAAAGCCCGCCGCGACCTCACCGGCGGGGCGTGAGGTCGTCAGCCGGCGACGCCGAGCGCCTTGGAGACGATCTGGGCCAGGACGATCACCGCCGCCCCGCCCAGCACGGTGGAGGCGACGAAGAGCTTGAGACTCATCACCGCCTTGTCGAGATCGTCACGGCTCGCCAGATGATCCAACGTGGGCAGTCCCGATGAATGCTTGACCAGAGTCATGATCGCCTCGGCCCCAGCCTCGTCGAAGCCGGCGTTCTTCAGCGTCTTGGCCGCCGAGAGGGTGTCGAACGCGAGGCTCATAAGGTGAACATAGCCCCGCGCCCGGCGCCGCGCAACAGGGAGAACGGCATGAAGGCCCTGTCTCTCGGCTTGATCGGGATGGCCCTGGCCGCCTCGGCCACGTGGGCGTTCCCGAAGGTCGGAAGGCCGGTCGCGGCCATCGTGAGCCCGGTCTGGAACGACCCCGCCCGGCGCGACGCGGCCCATGAGGTCGATCAGATCGTCGCGCGGCTGCGCCTGCGCCCCGGAATGACCGTGGCCGACATCGGCGCGGGCGACGGCTACGACACCCTGCGGCTGGCGCGGGCCCTGGGGCCGCGCGGAACCGTGATCGCCGAGGATGTGACGCCGGCCTATCTCGCCAGCCTTCGCGCCGCGGTCGCCGCGCGCCGCCTGGCGAATGTGCGGGTCGTGCTGGGCGAGGCGGGAAATCCCAAGCTTGCGCCCCGCTCGATAGACGCGGCGATCATGGTCCACATGTATCACGAGGTCGCGGAGCCCTACGCCCTGCTGGCCCGCCTGGCGCCCGCGTTCCGGCCGGGTGGCCGCCTGGGGGTCGAGGAACTGGACCGGCCGACCCGCAATCACGGCACGCCGCCCCATATCCTCACCTGCGAGCTCGCGGCCGCCGGCTATCACCTCCTGAGCCTGGCGCCCCTGCAAGGCGGGCTCGGCTATTTCGCCGTCTTCGCTCCGCCGCCCGACCCCCGAAGCCCCAGCGCGCAAGTCGCCACGGCTTGCCGCTAAGGCCGGACGGCGCGGGCGGGGTCGGACCAATAGGTTTCGTGCATCTCGTCGCGGCGCATACCACCCAGGGCGGCGGCGACGCAGGCGGTGAAGGCGCCGAGCAGGAGCCCTATCCCCATGAAGAGGGAGATCTGAGCCGCGATCCTGGCCTCGCGGTCGGCGCGCGCCCCCGCGATCGCCGCCTCGGTGCGCC
>JACDGF010000026.1 GCA_013815405.1 Caulobacteraceae bacterium
GTGCACCAATGAAGAGACCTATCTGGTCCAGAAGCTGGTCCGCGCCGCCTTGCATAACAACAACGTCGACACCTGCGCCCGGGTCTGTCACTCGCCCACCGGCTATGGGCTGAAGAGCACCTTCGGGACCTCGGCCGGCACCCAGGATTTCGATTCGGTCGACCATGCCGACGTGGTCGTGATCATCGGCGCCAATCCCACCGACGCCCATCCGGTGTTCGCCTCGCGCATGAAGCGGCGCCTGCGCGCCGGCGCCAAACTGATCGTCGTCGACCCGCGCGGCATCGACCTCATCCGCACCCCGCACATCCAGGCGGCCCATCATCTGGCGTTGAAACCCGGGACCAACGTCGCCGTCCTCGACGCCCTGGCCCACGTCGTCGTCACCGAGGGCTTGGTCGATACGGCTTTCGTGCGCGCGCGCTGCGATGTCGAGGCCTTCGAGGCCTGGGCCGCCTTCGTCGCGCTGCCGGTCAACAGCCCCGAGGCGGTGGAGGCGGTGAGCGGCGTGCCGGCCGGCGAGCTTCGCGCCGCCGCGCGGCTCTACGCCGGGGCGCGCAACGGGGCGATCTACTATGGCCTGGGCGTCACCGAGCACAGCCAGGGGACGACGGCGGTGATGGCGATCGCCAACCTCGCCATGGCCACGGGCAACCTGGGCCGGCCGGGCGTGGGGGTGAACCCCCTGCGCGGGCAGAACAATGTCCAGGGCGCCTGCGACATGGGCTCCTTCCCTCACGAGCTCACCGGCTATCGGCATATCTCCCAGGAGGCGACCCGCGGCCTCTTCGAGAGCGCGTGGGGCGTGGGCCTCGACCCGGAGCCGGGCCTGCGCATCCCCAACATGCTCGACGCCGCCGCCGACGGCTCGTTCAAGGCCCTCTACATCCAGGGCGAGGACATCCTCCAGTCCGACCCCAACACCCGCCATGTGGCGGCGGGCCTGGCGGCCATGGAATGCGTGGTGGTGCAGGATCTCTTCCTCAACGAGACCGCCTCCTACGCCCATGTCTTCCTGCCCGGCTCGACCTTCCTGGAGAAGGACGGGACCTTCACCAATGCCGAGCGGCGCATCCAGCGAGTGCGCAAGGTGATGGCGCCGCGCAACGGTTACGCCGACTGGGAGATCACCCAGCGCCTCTCCAACGCTCTTGGCTATCCCATGGACTACGGCCATCCGAGCGAGATCATGGACGAGATCGCCGCCCTGACACCGACTTTCGCGGGCGTCTCCTTCGGCCGGCTCGATGAACTGGGCTCCATCCAGTGGCCGTGCAACGCGGCGGCCCCGGAAGGCACGCCGGTGATGCACATAGGCGCCTTCACCGCCGGCGCCGGGCGCTTCATGCTCACCGAATATGTCGCCACCGACGAGAAGACCGGACCGCGCTTCCCCCTGCTGCTCACCACCGGTCGGATTCTTTCGCAATACAACGTTGGGGCCCAGACGCGGCGCACGCCCAGCGTCGCCTGGCATCTGGAGGACCGCCTCGAGATCCACCCTCACGACGCCGAGGAGCGTGGGGTGGCGGACGACGACTGGGTCAAGCTCGCCAGCCGCGCGGGGGAAACCACCCTGCGCGCCCTGATCACCGAGCGGGTCTCGCCGGGCGTGGTCTACACCACCTTCCACCACCCCTCGACCCAGGCCAATGTGGTGACCACGGAGTATTCCGACTGGGCCACCAACTGCCCCGAATACAAGGTCACCGCCGTCCAGGTCTCCCCGTCCAACGGGCCGACCGACTGGCAGGAGAGCGCAGAGGCCCAGAACCGGCAGTCGCGCCGGATCACGGCCGCCGCGGAGTAGCGCGGCATGGACGCCGCCCGCCTCGTCCACATGGCCAATCAGATCGGCAAATTCTTCCACGCCCAGGGGGAGGCGGCGGCCGCGGCGGGGGTGGAGGATCATCTTCGCCGTTTCTGGGATCCCCGCATGCGGCGCGAGATCGCCGCCTACCTTGAGGCCGGCGGCCAGGGCCTCGATCCCGCCCCCCGCGCCGCGGTCGCGCGGTTAGGGCGCCCAGAGGATGCGCACAGCTGATCGTTCCTGGCGAAGGACGGCCGCGACCGGCGGCGTGTAGCCGCCGTCCACGCCCACTTTTTCGACCAGGGCGCGTTTGGCCTCGCCGCTGATCAGCAGGACGATCAAGCGGCTCTGGAGGAGGGCGGCGACGGTCAAGCTGATCCGGGGCCGGAACGGCGGCTGGCCGGCCTTCGCGACGCCGACGCATAGCCGCTCGCCATCGGGCGCCAGGATCTGCGCGAGATCTGGCGCGCCGGGGAACAGGGACGCGATATGCCCATCGGGACCCATGCCCAGCAGGATGGCGGTGAAAGGAAGAAGAGGGCGCAGACCCGCCTCGGCGGTGGCGGCGTCTTGCTCCGGCGAGGCGCCGTCGCCCTTCAGCGCCAGGAATCGCGCCTCGGCCGCGCGCCCGACGAGCAATCGGTCGCGCACCAGTTTCTCGTTGCTTTCCGGCGAGGTCGCGTCGACCCAGCGATCGTCGCTTAACGTGACCGTGATCCGGCCCCAGTCCAGGTCGCGCGTGGCCAAGCGGTCGTAGGTCGAACCTGGCGAGGCGCCGCCGGTGGCCACGAAGGCGCGGGCGCCGGGCGCGCGCAGCGCCTGGCCGATAACCTCCGCCGCCGCGTCGGCCAGGGCGTCGCGGTTCGCGAAAGGCTCGATCCTATTCATCCAGCCACGCCCGTCCCGATCGTTCGAGAAGCGCAAGCGCTCCCACCGGCCCCCAGCCGCCGGCGGCGTAAGATTTGGGGGCCGGATCGTGGTCTGTCCAGCTCGCCGCCACGGCGTCGATCCAGGCCCAGGCCAGTTCCACTTCGTCGTGGCGGACGAAGAGGGCGGGGTGGTCGGCCAGGACATCCAGCAGGAGGCGCTCATAGGCGATCCGGCGGCGGGCGCCGCCGGCGAGCGATAGGCTGAGAGGCAGGGCCTGGAGGCGCGTGCCCGCGAGGCCCGGGCGGCGGTTCATCAGCAGCAGGGAGATATCCTCGTCCGGCTGCAGGTCGATCACCAGGCGGTTGGCGATGAGGTCCTCCCTGGCCTTGGGGCCGAAGATCGAGTGCGGCAGGCATTTGAACTGGATGACGATTTGGGTGCGGCGCTCCGGCATCCGCTTTCCCGTGCGCAGGTAGAAGGGCACGCCCGCCCAGCGCCAGTTGTCGATGTCGGCGCGCAGGGCGACGAAGGTCTCGGTGGAGGATTGCCGGCCGGTCTCCTCCGCGTAGCCCTTCACGGCCTGGTTCCCGACCACGCCGGCGCGATACTGGCCCCGGACGCTCAGCGAATGGTCGCCATTGGCGCCGAAACGGCGCAGGGACTTGAGCACCTTGACCTTTTCGTCGCGGATGGAATCGGCCCCGGAGTCCGCCGGCGGCTCCATCGCCACTAGGCACAGGAGTTGCAACATGTGGTTCTGCACCATGTCGCGCAGGGCGCCGTATTCGTCGTAATAGCCCCAGCGCTCGCCCACGCCGTCGGTCTCGGCGATGGTGATCTGGACATGGTCGATGGCCAGATTGTTCCACAGAGGCTCGAACAGGGTGTTGGCAAAGCGCAGCGCGATCAGATTCTGGACGGTCTCCTTGCCCAGATAGTGGTCGACGCGGAAGACCCGGCGCTCCTCGAAAGCCCGGGCGACCTTGGCGTTGATCGCGCGCGAGCTTTCCAGGTCGTGGCCAATGGGCTTTTCCAGCACGATCCGGCACTCCCGGCAGGCCATGCCCGCGGCGTCGAGCGCCGCGCAGGCCACGCCGTAGAGGCTGGGGGAGAGAGCCAGGTAGTAGACCGTAGGCGCGTCGCCGAGTGTCTCCGCAAGGACTGCCAGGGTAGAAGGCTGGGCGACGTCCGCGGGGCAATAGTCGAGCCGGGCGGAAAATCGCGCCCAGGCCGCCTCGTCCGGCCCTTCGGTTCGATCCGCCAGGGTCTTGCGCACCCGTTCGACATAGGCCTTGCGGCCCATCGGCGCGCGCGCCGAGCCGATGATCTTCAACCCTGGCGGGAGCAGGCCGTCGAGGTCGAGGAAATAGAGCGCCGGCAGGAGCATCCGCCCGGCTAGGTCGCCAGTGGCGCCGAAGATGACCAGACGTTCGATCGGTGGGGAGGGCTGCGCCATGGGTCGGCGCAAGGCATGCCGGGCCACGCGGCGTCCGTCCAGGGTGATTTTCGCCGACACGAAGGCCGGCTGCCGCGCACCCTCCTACGTTTTGCCGAATGGCCGGTTGAAAAAGGGTGAGACGCACTCTAAGCGAAACCGCGTAAAGGACCGCCGCGGCGGTGGATGGATACGCCGGGCGTCTTAGGCGCGGCCGGCCGACGGCATCGAGGTGGAACTAAAATTGGCCGACAGCCTGGCGCAGCCCGTTTCCGATACGGCCCCCGCGGCCCCCGACGCGGCGGCGCCCAGCCGGCGGGATTTCATCAACATCGTGGCGGTGAGCGCGGCGGTCGGCGGGGCCGCCGCGGTGGCTTGGCCGCTGATCGATCAGCTGAACCCCGCCGCCGACACCCTGGCCCTGGCCTCGCTCGAATATGACTTGAGCAAGGTGGCGTTGGGCCAGGAGGTGACCATCGCCTGGCGCAAGCAGCCGGTTTTCATCCGCCACCGCACGCCCAAGGAGATCGCCGCGGCCAAGGCCGATGATCACGCCCCGATGAAGGATCCGGCGACCGACGCGTCGCGCGTCAAGCCAGGTCATGAAGAATGGCTGATCGTGCTGGCCAGCTGCACCCATCTGGGCTGCGTGCCGACCTTCGCCCAGGGCGAGTACGGCGGCTGGCTCTGCCCGTGCCACGGCTCCGTCTACGACACCGCCGCGCGGATCCGCAAAGGCCCGGCGCCGAAGAACCTCTACCTGCCCGACTACACCTTCCTCGGCGACACCAGAGTCAAGATCGGCTAGGCCTAGCGATGAGCGGACCTTCGACCTACGAGCCGAAATCGGCGATCGAGCGGTGGCTGGACACGCGTCTGCCGGTGATCCGGTTCAGCGCCGACCTCATGGCTTATCCCACCCCGCGCAACCTCAACTACTGGTACACCTTCGGCGGCATTCTCTCCTTTTGCCTGGCGGTTCAGATCGTCACCGGCATCGTCCTGGCCATGCACTACGACCCCAGCGGCGCGGGCGCCTTCGTCTCAGTCGAGCAGCATATCATGCGCGACGTGAACTACGGCTGGCTGATCCGAGGGCTCCATGCCAACGGCGCCTCGATGTTCTTCGTGGCGGTCTATCTGCATATCCTGCGGGGAATCTATTACGGCTCTTTCAAGGCCCCGCGCGAGGTGCTGTGGCTGCTGGGCTGCGTGATCTATGTGCTGATGATGGCCACGGCCTTCATGGGCTATGTCCTGCCCTGGGGCCAGATGAGCTTCTGGGGGGCCAAGGTGATCACGAACCTCCTGGGGGCCTTTCCCCTGATCGGCAAGCCGATCACCACCCTGTTGTGGGGCGGCTATTCGGTCGACGATCCGACGTTGAACCGCTTTTTCTCCCTGCACTATCTGCTGCCCTTCGTGATCGCCGCCGTGGTGGCGCTGCACGTCTGGGCCCTGCATGTGCCGGGCAACAACAATCCCACCGGGGTCAATGTCCAGAGCAAATCCGACACCTTGTCCTTCCACCCCTATTACACGGTGAAGGACGGCTTCGCGATCTCGCTCTTCCTGATCCTGTTCGCGATCTTCGTCTTCTATCTGCCCGACGCCCTGGGCAAGGTCGACAACGCCGTCCCGGCCAATCCGCTGGTCACCCCGGCGCACATCGTGCCCGAATGGTACCTGCTGCCCTTCTACGCCATCCTGCGCGCGATCCCGGACAAGCTCATGGGCGTGCTCGCCCTGGCCGGCTCGATCGGCGTGCTCTTCGCCCTGCCGTGGCTCGACACCTCCAAGGTGCGGTCGATGCGCTATCGACCGGCGGCGCGCGTCTATTTCCTGATCTGGATCGTCGCGACCGGCGCCCTCGGCTGGTGCGGGTCGCAGGAACCGGTCGGTCAGGTGATCCCCGGCCTGACCGGCCCGATGCTCATCGACTACGACCTCAACAGCGTCACCTGGCTTTCCCGCATCTCGGCCCTCTATTATTTCGCCTATTTCCTGGTCATCACCCCCTTGCTGGGGCTTCGCGAGACGACCCTGCCGGTTCCCGATTCCCTCTACACTCCCGTGCTCCCGCACGACGCGGGGGCGCCCGTCGGGGCCTCGCCCGTGCTGGCCACGGAAGGCTGAAGCGACGATGGCGCGCGCGGCTCGCATCCTGGCGGTGACCATGGGGCTCCTTTGCCTCGCCGGGCCGACTTTCGCCGCCACCACCGAGGTGCCGCCCAAGGATATCCATTGGTCCTTCGATGGCCCGTTCGGGTCCTACGATCAGGAACAGCTTCAGCGCGGATACAAGGTCTACCGCGAGGTCTGTTCATCGTGCCACTCCATGAACATGGTCGCCTTCCGCAATCTGGGCGATCCGGGCGGCCCGTTCTGGAATCCGAAATACCCCAATCCCAATGACAATCCCGTCGTCAAGACCATCGCCAAGGACTATCAGTTCCCCGACGTCGATTCCGAAACCGGCGACGCCATCAAGCGGCCTGGAACCAGCGCCGACTATTTCCCCGCGCCTTTCGCCAACCCCGCCGCGGCGCGGGCCAGCAACGGGGGCGCCCTTCCGCCCGACATGTCGCTCCTGGCCAAGGCCCGGGAGGGCGGCGCCGACTATATCTATTCCATCGTCACCGGCGACCGGGCCGAGGCGCCCCATGGACTGAACGTGCCCGCCGGCCGGTACTACGATCCCTACATCGCCGGCGACCTCGGGTCCTTCTGGAAGGGCGATCCGGCCAAGACGCCCCCCGGCGGATTCATCGCCATGCCGCCGCCCCTGGTCGAGGGGCGCGTGACCTTCGACGACGGGACCAAGGCCACTCTGAACCAGGAGTCCAAGGACGTCGCCGCCTTCTTGCAATGGGCCGCCGACCCCAAACTGGAAGAGCGCAATCGAGCCGGCCTGGGAGTGATGATCTTCCTCCTCCTGTTCGCGGGCGTGCTCTACGCCAGCTATCGCGGCGTCTGGCGCGACGTGGGCCATTAGGGGCTGGGCGTCCCCCGGCGACGCCGCCTCGACGACCCGCTCGCCCCCGGGCGGGCCCCGCCGCTCGGCCGCGTCGGGACCCTGTTCTGCGGCCTCGGCTCCATCGCCTTTGGGGTCAAGGACTCCAGCATCTCGACCTTCCTGCTGATCTTCTAATCAGGTGGTCGGCCTGCCTGCCCAATGGGTGGTGGACGATTCTGTCTGAACGGGGTTTGCTCTAGCGGCCGAACTTGGTGGTCACCGACAGGACGATCACGACGGCGGCCAGGAACGGCAGTTCGTTGGTCATGCGCCAGAAGCGCTCGGTGCGCTCACGCCGGCCGGCCGCGAGGCGTTTGCGCGCCGCGGCCAGATAGGAATGCCAGAAAACCAGGAAGATCACCCCGGCCAATTTCGTCACCATCCAGGGGGCCTTCAACACCTGGGGCCCATCGAACCACACCAGGGCGGCGCCCAAGACCAGGACCGCGATCATGGCCGGGTTCATGATGATCCCCAGGAGTTTCGCCTCCATGGTCTTGAAGGTCTCGTCCATCTCCGATCCCACCGCCGCGCGGGTGTGATAGGCGAACAGCCTCGGCAGATAGAGAAGCCCGGCCATCCAGGCGATCACGGCCAGGATGTGCAGGCCGCGAAGAAGGTTGAACATCATGGGGCCGCGCCGGCCTGGCCAGGCCGGCCGCTCAACGCTCGACCAGTCGGGTGTAGAGGTGCCACGTGGCGTAGCCCAGCACCGGCAGGACGACCGCCAAGCCGATGAAGATCGGCAGGCACCCGAGCGCCAGCAGGCCGGCGACGCGCAAGCCCCAGGAGGCGGCCTCCCGCGGATTGGCCCTGACCGCTTGGATCGAGGTCGCGATCGCCGTTGCCGCATCCACGGGCTTGTCGACAACCATCGGGAAGGAGACGAGGGCCAGGGTCAGGGTCAGGGTCATGACGGCGAAGCCGAAGCCGACCAGGTTGCCGGCGGCGATCATCGTCCAGCCCGGGGGCGTGGTGAACAACAGGCTAAGGAACCGCGCCGGCCCGTCCGCATGGCCTCCGCCGATCGTCGCGTCATAGATCAGCGAGGCGGCGATCAGCCACCCGGCGAACAGGATCGCCAGGCCCGCCGTGAGCGTGGCCAGCGCCGTTCGGTTTCGGCCGCGCAACGGATCGAGGAAATGCCACCAGCTCGACTCCAGACCAAGTTCGCGGCGGCGCGCCAGCTCATAGAACCCTGACGCGACGGCCGGGCCGAGGATCGAAACGCCCGCGACGAGGGGAAAGAACAGCGGCAGCAGCCGGGCGTTGAGCGCCGTCGCCGCCGCCAGGAACCCGACCAGGGGGTAGATCAGCGCCAGGACGATCAGGTCGCCACGCTTGGCCTTGAAATCCTTCCAGCCTTCGGCGAGCGCCCAGTTCAGATCGCCCTCGCCGATCCGACGGACCGTGAACGTGGTTCCAATCGTAGTCACCGGCCGCTCTCCATTCACCGAGGGTTCGACAGTCGAGCCTTCTCGTCCTCGCCCTTGGAAAATGGAGTAAACACCGCGGCGACGCCAGCCCATGAAAGAGCGGCGGCGGGGCCGCCGCCCGGGTGGCGGATCTAGGCGGCCGCGGCGGACCGGCTGAGCGCGCAGGCGAACCAGAGCTCCGACAACGCCCTGACGAGCTTGACGATGTCGGCGTCGGTATGGACCGGGGAAGGCGTGATGCGCAGCCGCTCGGTCTCGCGAAGGACGGTCGGATAGTTGATCGGCTGAATATAGATCCCATAGTTGTCCAGCAGCCAGTCGCTGATCATCTTACCCTTCACCGGATCGCGGACCATCACCGGGATGATGTGGCTGTCGTTTTCCAGGACGGGGATGCCGATCGCCGCCAGCTCGCGGCGAAAGCGGGCGACGCGGTTCAGTTCGTAGAGCTGATCGGCGATGGCGCCGATGTCGCTCGGGACGTCGTCGCGGTTTCGCGCGGCGGACAACTCCAGGGATTGCGCCTGCTCCCGAATGAGGGCCTCGAGCGCCGCGCGCTCGCTCGCCGCCTCCGGCGCGCAGGCGCGGCCTGCTTGCCGGGCATGAATTCCAAGGCGCCATGGGCGCCGACGTGCGGCACGGCCTCGGCCCCGAAGTCCTCGCGCAGATAGCGATAGAAGGCCGAGAAGGCGTGCGTCGGCGCGCAGCCCCGCTCGAACAGAAGGCGCATCGGATCGCCCTCGTATCCGAAGCCCGGTTGCAGGCCCACGAAGACATTGCCGAATTGGGCGCCCAGGACGAAGATCGAAGCGCCGTCGCTGAGCGCCTTGCCGGGCGCCGGACCCCATTGGCTCTCGATCGCGCCCAGGTGGCGCTCCCGGCCCAGATGATCGTCCGCCGGGATGCGGCAGTGCACGTTCGCGTCGGTTCCGAATCGTTCGCAATTTCCTCCGAGCAATCGCGCGCGCAGGTCCTCCACGGTGGGTGGGACACCGACATCGTAACGCGCCGCGCGCAGGGCCCCCAAGGTGTTGTGCAGCGAGGCGAACACCGAGAGATAGGCCGCAGTGCCGACCGCCCCCGCATTGGGCGGGAAGTTGAACAGCACGATGGCGAGCTTGCGCGCTTGCCGAGGAGTCTTGCGCAAGGCCACCAGCCGGGAAGCGCGGGCCGCCAGGGCCTGCGCCCGCTCCGGACAGGCTTCCATCCGCGGGCCGTCCAAGGGCGCCGGGAACCGGCATCCGCGCCCGCTTGTTCGCCGTCTGGGGGGAAGGCGACGGCGTGGAAGCCGCCGCCCCCGTCGCCGCGCCGCCGCGGCCAAGCCCCCGTTAGGCCGGGTCATCGCCGAAATCTGGGCCGACCGCCGGGCGCGCCGTTTCACCCTGTTGGTGTTCATTTCCATGCTCGCCTACAGCGCCCAGGAACTCATCCTGGAGCCTTTCGCCGGCTTGGTGTTCGCCATGACCCCCGGCCAATCGACGCAGCTCTCGGGCGTCCAGCAGCGGCTGGAAGCCCGTGCTCCGGTTGAGTCGCTTGTTCTGTCGGTGGCCCAGCGCCTTGATCGGAAGTCGGACGCCGCTAAGGTGGCCGAGGCGCGGCCGCCGGGGAATCGCGAAGAAGGTGGCGGCATGATCGACCAGGCCATGATCCGGGTGCTGGACGGCGAGCGCGTCGATCCGCCGCCGGTCTGGATCATGCGTCAGGCGGGACGATACCTGCCCGAATACCGCGAGCTGCGGGCCCGGGCGAAGAATTTCCTCACCTTCTGCTATTCGCCGGCCCTGGCGTGCGAAGCGGTGCTGCAGCCCCTGCGGCGGTTCGACCTCGATGCGGCGATTCTCTTTTCGGACATCCTGGTGATTCCGGACGCCCTGGGCCGAAAGGTCCGGTTCGTCGAGGGCGAAGGCCCCCGGCTCGACCCGCTGTCGAAAGAGGAGATCTGGCGGCTCGGCGCGCCCGAGGATGTCGCCGCCCATCTGGCGCCGGTCTATGAAACCGTCGAACGGCTGCGCGCCGCCCTGCCCCGCCAGACACCCCTGATCGGATTCGCCGGCGGCCCCTGGACGGTCGCGACCTATATGATCCAGGGCGAGGGCGGCGAGAAGGACCGTAGCCGGGAGGTCGCCTACCGGCGCCCGGGGGATGTCGATTCGCTTCTGGCGGTGCTGGTGGAGGCCACCGCGCGGCACCTGGCGGCCCAGGCCGCCGCCGGCGCCGACTGCCTGCAGATCTTCGAGAGCTGGTCGGAGGGATTGTCCGAGACGCTTTTTGAGCGGTTGATCATCGCCCCGACGCGGGCCCTGATGACCCGGCTGCGAGCGCTCGGGGCTATCGCGCCGGTGATCGGCTTCCCCCGCGGCGCCGGCGCCCTGATCGGCCGGTATGCGCGCGAGACCGGCGTGACCGCGCTCGGCGTCGATACCCAGACCCCCGCGAGCTTCGCCCGGGCGGAGGCGCCCCAGGGCATGCCGTTGCAAGGCAATCTGGACCCTCAGCTATTGGTTTGCGGCGGCCGCTCGTTCGAGGCCGGGGCACGGCGCGTCGTGGAGGCGTTCCGCCCCGCGCCGCACATCTTCAATCTCGGCCACGGCATCACGCCCCAGACGCCGCCGGAGCATGTCACCGCCCTGCTCAAGGCCATTCGACGGGCATAAAGGGAGGGCCTCACACTTTCGTGATCGCACGGGGGGTCGGCGCCTCATGGATCGTCCGGGCTCGACGAACTTTTCCTGATCCGCCAGTGTAATGCCCGGTTGACGTCAAAACGGGAGGATCCATGCCAAGCAAAGTTGTCATCCCCGCGAGCGCCGCCCTGGCGGGCCTTGCATTTGCCAGTTGCTCCAAGCCCGCCCAGGAACCCCCCGCCGAGGCGCCGGCGGCGCCAGCAGCGGCTCCGCCGGCCGCGCCCGCACCGAGCACCGAGGC
>JACDGF010000027.1 GCA_013815405.1 Caulobacteraceae bacterium
AGCCCGCTCCCGCTCCCCATCGCTCATAAACAGCCCTGCCTCGACCATGCATCCCCTCATCCCGCCGCGCCGGGAAAGGGGACATTCTAACTTTGGACAAAGGGGACATTCCTACTTGGGGCTAACAGCCATCGATTCCGACTCGACTCTCGCCCTAACCGGCGTAACCCTTGACGCGGCTGTCGAGGGGGGCGTCGCGTGTCGCCTCCGGTGCGAGGGGCTGCGGTTGGACTGATCCTGGGGTTCTGGCTCTGGGGGCCGGCGGCGCGGGCGGAGTCCACCGCCTACGACGCCCTTGGCCGCGTCATCTCGGTGATCACCGACGACGGCAAGCAGACGCGCTACTATTATGACGCCGCCGGCAACCGCACCTCGGTGACGACCGTCGCGGGCGCGGCCGTCCAGCCTCCCGTCGCCAACGACTTCGGGGCCACCTACATCTACGGCCAGGCCTCCCACACCTTTCAGACCCTGCCCCACGCTTCCGATCCGGGGGGCCTCACGCTCACCCTGGTCGGCGTCGCTCCGCCCCAGTTCGGGACGGTCAGCGTCTCAGGCAATTCGGTCACCTACACCTTGCCCACGACTTCGGTCGAGGCGACCGACGCCTTCGCCTACACCGTCGCCAACAGCGCCGGTCTCACCGCCTCGGGGGTGATCCGGATCATCCTGAAGAACCCCGCCCCGATCGCCAATCCGGACAGCGTCACGACGGCGCAGGACACATTCGTCAAATTCGATCCGACGGCCAACGACACCGACCCCAACGGCGCCTTGCCGCTGACGGTCACGGTCCTCGGCGCGCCGGCCCACGGGACCGCCGTGATCAACGCCACGGGCAAGCCGGTGACCTATACGCCCGCCTACCTCTATTGGGGCCCGGACAGTTTTTCCTACACCATCACCAACACGGCCAGCATCACCGCCAGTTCGACCATCGCGGTGACCGTCTCCGCCGCGGCGCCCACCGCCAATCCGGACACGGCCGTCACCAGCAAGAACACGCCCGTGACCTTCGACCCGACGGTGAACGACACCGATCCGGGCGGCCTGCCGCTCTCGGTCGCCGCGGTCGCCACGCCGCTGCACGGGACGGCGGCGGTGAACAGCGGCGGCGCCTCGGTCACCTACACGCCGGCGACCAACTATCTCGGCGCCGATTCCTTCGGCTACACCGTCGCCAACAGCGGCGGCGGGACCGCCGGCTCGACCGTCGCGGTGACGGTCAACGCGCCAGGGCCCCTGGCGGCGACGGTCAGCGCCCCCACCTGGAACTGGACCCAGTACGGAACGCTCCCGCCGCACGTGCAGAACCCGGTCGTTGTCACGCCCACGGGCGGCCAGGCGCCCTACAGCTACGCGTGGAGCTACGTCCCCAATTCCGGCGACACCGCGATCACCCCCACCTTGCCTACGTCGAACTCGACCCAGTGGTCGCGGGCGATGCCGGATTTCGCGACCTTTACCGCGCTCTGGACCTGCCAGGTCACCGACGGCGCCGGCAATACGGCCAATACACCCAACGTAATGGTTAAATTCGACAGGGAGGACAACCAGTGACCGCGCGACGCTGGATCGCCGCCCTTAGCGTTTGCGCGTCGATGTGGGCCTGCGCCACGGCCGGCGCCCGCGCCCAGGAGATCAAGCCCCTGCCGCCGCCGACGGCGCTGACCCTGCCGTCGATGAAGTTTGTCACCGGCGCCCCGATCTCGCCCACGGACGCCGAAACCCACTACGCGACCGCTACCCTCCACACCGATTCCCTGGCAACGGTGAAAAAGGATGGGGTCCCGCAGTTCGGGGCCGACGCGCCGGAGATCGTCGAACTGGCGGCGGCGCTGAAGCACGATCCCGACTTGATCTTCGAATACGTCCGCAATCAGATCGACACGGAGTTCGCCTTCGGCCTTCGCAAGGGCGCGCTGGGGGCGCTGATCGACAAGTCGGGCACGCCGTTCGACCAGAACGCTCTCTTCGTCGCCCTCGTGCGCCAGAACGGCGGTGTAGCCCGCTATCAGGTCGGCCGCCTGACCCTGAGGCAGGCCGCCTTCACCGCCTGGACGGGGGTGTCGGACATCCAGGCGGCGTGCCGCGTGCTGACCTCCGGCGGCATTCCGGCGGTGTTCAACAACGCGAGCGCCGCCCCGGCCCGCTGTTCCGATCTGACGGCCGCGTTCACCAAGGTGACCCTGCTTCACATCTGGTCGCAGGTGTTGATCAACGGAACCTGGTATTCCTACGATCCCAGCTACAAGGCCTATGCCGGCCCCACGCCGGTCGACCTCGCCGCCGCCTCCGGCGTCAACGCGGCCGACGCCCTGGGCGCGGTCACGGGCGGCCTGGAGTCCGGGACCGACGGCGCGCCCTACATCCGCAAGGCCAACCAGCCGGCGCTCGGCGCCTATCTCACGGCGCGCGGGAGCCAGCTCCTCGCCTGGCTGAAGGCCAACGCCGCCTCCTCCGACATCCCCGCCGTCGCCGGGTTGACCAAGATCCAACTCCTCTATGAGCCCGCCGGCGGCTGGCGGAGCGCGGACCCGCCCGGCTATGCGGTCACGGGCTACAGCTCCATCGCCGACCTCGCCATCACCGGCGACATTCCCGATCAGTACCGCACCCGGCTCCAGGTGCTGATGTCGGCGGCGGTCAACGATTTCGACCAGCAGACGGTGCTGGGCTGGAACTTCTTCGTCGACGACATCGACGGGCGGCGGATCGGCATCGACACCAATTTCGACGCCGCCCACAACATCAATCCGAACAACTACACCAAGCAGAGCGAGAGCCTGGTGGTGGACGACGTGGTGGTCAAGAATTTCAACTGCGATGTCGACAATTCCACCTGCTTCCAGGGCGGCGTTCCCGGCCAGGTCACCCTGAGCGTCATCCATCCCTATGCGGCGGGCGCCTTCGCCGACCAGACGGTGGTCAAGCCGCTGAGCGCCGTCACCGCCCCGGTGGCCATCGTCGCCGGCTTCGGCCGCGTCTCGCCGGCGCGCCTGGCCAAATGGAGCGACGAGGTCGCTTCGGACAAGGCCCTGCCCTTCGGCGGCTCCCAGCCCTGGCGGTGCGATAACGGAACGGCCTGGTGCAAGGAGCACGCCCCGCAGTCGGCCGGCGACCTCACGCGCCAGAAGCTGGCGGCCAGCTGGCTGGCGCAGATGAGCCGCATGCTCGCCTTGCAGACGGCGATCGGCGGGACGACCGCCGAACATCATCACTCGATCGGGATCGTCGACTGGCGCCACAAGCTGCAGGAATTCCGCTTCCCGCCGCAGCCGCCGACCAATCCCCTCTTCTATACGATCACCGACGAGTTCACCGACCTCAACATCGACTCGGTGCTGAGCGTCACTTCCAAGACGGGCAACGCGCCGACGGTCGCGGCGGTCTCGCGCTCGGTGGCCCTGGCCTCGGCCACGCTGGAGGGCTCGGTGCTCGAGCAGATGGAGGATCTGCCCGACACCGCCTCGACCGCCGCGCGCTTCGCCTGGGGCAACCAGCCGGACGACGAGGATCCGTGCTTCACCACCAACCATCCCCGGCGGTTCTATGACTACACCGGAACCACCAGCACGACCCGCACCGGGCTCTTCACCTACGAAGGGTCCGCCCACGGCTGCAATGCACGCCCGCTGATCGTCGGCGACGTTGAGGACGTGCCCGGCCTCTTCATCCTCAACGCCGACTCGGCCGTGGCGGGCTATGTCGGCGCCGGCTTCGCGGTGACCGGCTCGTCGGAGACCTTCCTTGGCCCCGGCGCCCGGTTCGGGCCGGCCCATTCCGCGGTCATATTGCCCTATAACGACCCCTCCCAGCAGCGCGGCGCGGCGTTCATCGCCACGCGGTGGGACAATGCGATGAACCCGACTACCGTCCTGGAGGTCGCCCATACTCTGACCAGCCTTTCGGGCCTCTCCAAGGGCGGCGGGGGCAAGCAGCCCGAGCGCTTCGCCGAATACGACCCGGCCAAGGCGGCCGACGCCTTGAAGGACCGCTTCGTCGACCGCAGCGTCGCCCTGGGCGTGGATCTCAAGACCGGGACGGTGGGCTACACGACCCCGACCCTGCTCTCCGTCGGCGCGGGCTCGCTCCCCTATCGCCTCGACGTCTCCCTCGCCTATAAGGCGGGCGCGGGCGGCGGCTGTTTCGGCCCCTGCACCGGCCCGGTCCAGGGCGGGTGGGACCACAACTGGGACGTGCGTTTCTCCAATTCCGGCTCGGGCCTCGAAGCGATGGGCGCGACCAGCCCCTTCCCGGCGGCCGGGACCCTGGTCGCCTTCCTGGCCATGCAGGGGCTGTTCCAGAGGGCCAATCTGGCCGACCTCAACAAGGATGTCTTCGCCGCCCTGGCCGCCGACTGGTGGCGGGCGCAGATGGTGGCCAACGTCGCCACGGTGAGCCGCGGCTTTTCCGGGGCGCAGTATGTCCGCCAGGTGGATGGGATGTGGGCGCCCCCGATCGGTTCGCCCGGCCTACTCACCCAGAGCGGCTACCGGGTGAAGGCGCGTGACGCATGCTTCGAGCTGCCGGGCAACGCCTATCCCTTCGCCACCGCGAGGCGCTGGGACCATTCGCAGGTGAGCTTCTCGCTGCGCAACGCCGGCGGGGATGTCCTGGCCGTCCAGCCCTGGACCTGGAACTACGACCCCTCCAACACCTGCGCCATCGTCTATGGCTACAAGCCGGTGAGCTGGACGTGGCCCCAGGGGCCGTCACTCAGCTTTACGTACGACTATTCCCAAGGCGTCGTCGGGATCGCCACCAGCCTCGGCCGGTCGATGACCTTCACCGGCGCGCGTAGCTTCGCCGGCCCCACCGCCAGCGCGGGGGGCCTGACCGCCGGCCAGGCCGACGACCAGGGCCACGCCGTCCGCGACGCCGCAAGCGAGACGTGGACCTTCGCCCTCACCCCGATCATGGACCGATCGTCCGTGCCGACCCAACCGGGGCAGAGGCCGGTCCCCTACCAACAGCTCCAACAAGTGTTCGAGCCGGTGAACTCCACCCAGCCGGCCCTGCAATACGGCTACGACCGCCGCGGCCTGGTGAACAGCGCCAGCGACGCGGTCGCCCTTCAGTGGAAGACCCATGGCCCCTACGCCTGGCTGATCACCCTGGGCGGCCGGGGCGAGCGGGACGATCCGAACGGCGGGGCCTACACGGTCTATTATGATGTCGACGGCAATTCGGTGAGGAACATCGACGAGCTGGGCCGTGAGGTGACAAGCGCCTGGGACGGGCGCCGGCGGGTGGTCTCGCGGACCTACCCGGAAACCGACCAGGACCAGTTCGCCTATGACGCTTCCGACAATGTGGTCAAGCTGACCAAGGTCGCCAAGGCGGGATCCGGCTTGGCCAATCTGGTGGTCGGCGCGACCTATGAGCCGACCTGGAACCACCTGGCCTCGATCACCGACCCGATGGGGAACAAGACCAACTTCACCTATTACCCCAACAGCGGGGTGTGCGGGACGACCGGCGCTTCGCCGTCGATGATGTGCCGGGCTCAGCGCCCGGCCGCGGGGGGCGTGCGGCCGACCTTCACATACCAATACAACGCCATCGGCCTGCCGACCCGGAGCGTCGATCCTACGGGGGTAACCACCGGCCACGGGTACAACAACCTTGGCGATCTCATTTCCACGACCGAGGGCGCCGCGGCGGTGGGGTCCAACCCGGCCCTGAACCTGACCACGGTGTTCGCGCCCGACCCGGTCGGCAATGTGGCCATCGTCACCGACCCGCGCGGCAACGCCACCACCACCCAGTACGACGCCATGCGGCGCAAGGCGGGCGAGCAGAACCGCGACGGCGGGGCCGGCGCCCTGCCATTGATGGCCAAGGCCTTCGTCTATGACCCCAACGGCCGGCTGATCGAGGAGGACCGCGCCACCAGCTTCGACGCCGGCGGCGGCGTCACCGGCTGGCAGGCCTGGCTCACCGCCTACACGCCCACCGGCAAGGTGGCCATCACCACCGACCCGCTCGGCAACGAGACCCGCACCCTCTACGACGCGCTTGACCGGCCGAGCCAAGTGACCGACGCCTCGGGGAGGGTCACGGGGAAGACCTATGACCTCGCCGGCCAGGAGCTGACCGAGGTGCGCGGGATCGGCACGCCCCTGCAACAGAACACCGCGACCTACAGCTGGTGGCCGGACGGCCAGAAGCGGGCGGTGATCGACGCCAACGCCAATCGGATCGGCCTGGCTTACGACAGCTTCAACCGGCTGGCCGCCATCACCCACCCGGACAACACCACGGAGCTGAGCGCCTACGACCCCGACGGGGACCTCACCATCTGGACCAATCGCGGCGGCTACTCGATCGTGCGCTGCTACGACGTCCTGAACCGCAAGGTCTCCGAAGAGGGGCGGACCGGGGCGACCAACACGGGGGCCTGCCCCACCGGGGGGACGGTGAACCTCGTCGCCCGCCCCTGGGACATCCCCCCGCGCACCTTCGCCTACGACCTGGCCGGAAGGCTCATCGACGCGGCGATCCCGAACTTCGACCTCGCCTGGGCCTATGACGCGGCCGGGCGGCCCACGGGGCGTGGCGGCTCCTGGTCGACCCACTACGGCTGGGACAGCGCCGGCAACATGACTGGCGTGACCTATACCGACGGGAGCAGCTTCACCTACCAGTACGACGCCCTGAACCGCACCACGGCGGCGCTGCAGGGTTCCACCGCGCTGGCTGGCCTCGGCTACGATCCCCTGGGCCGCCGCACGACCTTGCTGTTCGGCGACGGCTCCACCCAGATCTACGGCTTCGACGGGGCCGACCGCCTGGTCAGGCTCGACCACGCCTTCCCCACCACCAGCACGGACAACCTGACCTTAGGCTACGGCTACGATCCCGCCGGTCGGGAGCTGACCCGCACGGCCTCTAACGGCGCCTATGCCTACAGCCCGCCGACCGCCAGCACGGCCTACGGCGCGGCCAACGCGCGCAACCAGTATCCTTCGGTGAACGGCTACCCCTACACCTGGTGGCCCGAAGGCCCGCTGATGCAGGACGACAAGCGGCTGGGCCAGTACAACGAGCTGGGCAAGCTCACCAAGCCGCTGATCACCCTCGCCCCCGGCGTCGTCGATCCGGACAACTGGGACTCCATGGCGGTGGACGCTCTGGACCATGTCTACGCCCACTCCCATCAGAGCGTCGCCGGCCAGACCTATCCCTTCATCTACCACTCCACCGACGGCCTGCGGCCCGAGAACGTCGTGGAATGGCAGTTCGTCGGGCTGAACGGCGGCCCCACCACCCAGCAGGGGATCCGCCGCTATGTCCTGGGGCCGGGTCCCGACGAGCGCTGGGCCTTCCTTGACTTCGACGCGGCGAACTCGATCTACTATCCCCACGCCGACCGCGACGGGACGACGATCGCGCTGAGCAAGGCCGGCTCGGCCCCGACCAAGTTCCGCTACGGCCCCTATGGCGAGAGCGGTGACGCGATCACCGACACGGGCCCAGGCTCCGCCAGCTACCCCTACCGCTACACCGGCCAGCGCCTGGACCCCAACACCGGCCTCTACGACTACAAGGCCCGCGACTATTCCCCCGCGCTCGGCCGCTTCCTCCAGACCGACCCCGCCGGCCTCGACCAGGGGCCGAATCTCTATGAGTACGTCGGGAACGATCCGGTCAACGCGAGCGATCCTGACGGGATGACCGAGTGCCCGACGGGCAGCCGTCTCTGCAGCGCCAGCGGCACGAGCGCCAGCACGGTGTCGATCTCATTCGGAGCGGGACATGGGGCTGGAGTCCATCAGAACTCGCAAAACACCGTAACCGAGCAAGCCGTCGCACACCACGACGCCCGCATGTGCCAAGGCGAATCCAGCTGTGAAAAAGCGGTATTTGACCAGGGCAAGGCTGACGCAAATCGGATGATGCAGCCGATTGGATTGACTGCGGTCGCCGGCATTTTCGGACCGCTTCTCCTGCTTCCAGCTTTGCCTGCCGCAGCCCCCTACGAAGCCGTGGGACTAGGAACAGGCGATGTAGCCGCGGCGGACGCGCCGGGCAACATGCTTTCTCTGCGGCGGGATCTGGCCATTCAGGAGGCTCGTAATAACCCGAGCGCTGCGCGTATTATGCAGGGCAAGATAGTAGATCCACGGTATCCCGAGGCAAGATGGGGTAAATTCCAACATACTCACAGAGGATCGAATAGTGGTGACATAACAGTTCATTTTTGGCGCGACCTACTAACTGGCATTGAGGAAGGCTTCAAAATTAAATGATATCACACTCGGGAGACATGTGGTCCTTGTACGCGAGGTATTTTCTGGGGTTGGTGCGTCCCGCCGATATCCGGTCCTTCGCTATAGCCGCTCTAGCCGAACCGATCGACGAAGCACTGCTTCGGATCGCGATTTGTGAGGAAAATGACACTAAATGTATAAAAGCCGCTGCCGATCATTTATTCAAAACAAAAGGATTTTCGTCTCTTGCAACCCAAGATATATTGAAAGTATATGCAGCCGATGTCGCGGTATTGATCGTTCAAGGTGATCTTTCTGCCGAAGACGGGGCCGACCTAATATCCCGCGCGACGGAGCGTTTTGATCTGAAAGATTTTCACGACTTGGATACATTTAGGTATGCGTCCAGTGAAATGCCAGATCGTCCAGAGGATAAAGCTATTTTTGAACAAGGGATCATGGAAGAGGCGGCTTTCTTGGCTCGTCGCCGGCAAGATCTGCGTTCTATAAAGCTATTATGAATGTGCATAGCCAGGGGGGCTACGATAGCGCCATGCCGATGTCGCTGAAGTCGCAGTCTCGACGAGCCTTCCGAGGCGAAGTCGCCAACAAGGGCGAATTACGGTGACGCTGTATGAAACTATGAAACTCCTGGCCGACCCTGGCCCGAACGGCCGCCTGATCGAGGAGGACCGGGCCACCAGCTTCGACGCCGACGGCGGCGTCACCGGCTGGCAGGCCTGGCTCACCGGCTATACGCCAACGGGCAAGGTCGCGGTCACGACCGATCCCTTGGGGAACGAGACCCGCACCCTCTACGACGCCCTGGACCGGCCGGCGCAGGTGACCGACGCTTCGGGCCGGGTCACCGGCAAGATCTACGACCTGGCCGGGCAGGAGCTGACCGAGGTGCGCGGGATCGGCACGCCGCTGCGGCAGAACACCGCGACCTACAGCTGGTGGCCGGACGGGCAGAAGCGGGCGGTGATCGACGCCAATGGCAATCGCATCGGCCTGGCCTACGACGGGTTCAATCGTCTTTCCGCCATCACCCACCCGGACAACACCACGGAGCTGAGCGCCTACGACCCCGACGGCGACCTGACGATCTGGACCAACCGCGGCGGCTTCTCCATCGTGCGCTGCTATGACGTGCTGAACCGCAAGATCTCCGAAGAGGGGCGGACCGGGGCGACGAACACGGGGGCCTGCCCCACCGGCGGCACGGCCAATCTCAATACCCGGCCCTGGGACATCCCGCCGCGCGCCTTCACCTACGACCTGGCCGGCCGGCTGACCGGGGCCGCCATCCCCAGTTATCCGCTTACCTGGGCTTACGACGCCGCGGGACGGCCCACCGGGCGCGGCGGCGCCTGGCCCACCAGCTATGTCTGGGACGCCGCCAGCAACATGACCTTCGTGACCTATACCGACGGGAGCGTGTTCAAATACCAGTATGACGCCCTGAACCGGACGACGGCCGCCCTGCAGGGATCGACCACGCTGGCCAGCCTCGGCTACGATCCGCTGGGCCGGCGCACGACGCTCGGCTTCAACGACACCTCGACCCAGGCCTGGGGCTATGACGACGCCGACCGGGCGACCAGCCTCACCCACGCCTTCTCGACCTCGAGCGACAACGTGACCCTGGGCTACGGCTACGATCCCGCCGGCCGGGAGCTGACCCGGACCACGTCCAACGCCGCCTACGCCTATGTTCCCCCGACCGCGAGCGCCGCCTATGGCGCGGCCAACGCGCGCAACCAGTACCCGAGCGTGGGCGGCTATCCCTATACGTGGTGGCCCGAGGGGGGCCTGAACCAGACCGACAAGCTCCAGGCCAACTACGACGAGCTGGGCAAGCTCACCAAGGCCTTCATCACCCTCACCCCCGGAACCATCGATCCGGACAACTTCGCGTACATGAGCCCCGACGCCCTGGGCCACATCTACGCCCGCGCCCACCAGAGCCTCGCCGGCCAGCCCTTCCCCTTCGTCTACCAGAGCGCCGATGGCCTTCGGCCCGAGACCGTCCTGGACTGGCAGTGCCAGCAGACCCAGGGCGTCGCCCCCCACCTGCCAGGGGACCCGCCGCTATGTCCTGGGCCCGGGCCCCGACGAGCGCTGGGCCTTCCTCGACCTCGACGGCGCGACCTGGTTCCCCCACACCGACCGCCAGGGCACGACCATCGCGCTGAGCAAGCCCGGAACCGCCGCCGCCAAGTTCCGCTACGGGGCCTACGGCGAGAGCACGAACCCCATCACCGACGTCGGCCCCGGCCCCTCGAGCTACCCCTGGCGCTACACCGGCCAGCGCCTCGACCCCAACACCGGCCTCTACGACGACAAGGCCCGGGACTATTCCACCGCGCTCGGACGATTCATGCAGCCGGACCCCGCCGGGCTCGACCAGGGGCCGAATCTCTATGAGTATGTGGGGGAGGATCCGGTCAACGAAACCGATCCTGAGGGGATGACCGAATGTCCTACGGGCGGCCGTCTTTGCAGCGCCAGCGGCACGAGCGCCAGCACCGTCTCAATCTCATTCGGAGCGGGACATGGGGCTGGAGCCCACCAGAACTCGCAAAACTCCGTAACCCAGCAAGCCGTCGCCCACCATGACGCTCGCATGTGCCAAGGCGAATCTGGCTGCGAAAAGGCGGTATTTGACCAGGGTAAGGCCGATGCAAATCGGATGACGCAAGGGATGGGTCTGACTGCGCTTGCTGGCATTTTCGGGCCGTTGTGCGTATTCCACGCTGTCTTGGGCGCGGATTCCGCGGGAAGGCGGGCATGATTTCCACGCGAAGGTGGGCATGGATTCCACGGGAAGGTGGGCGCCTCTTGTGAGGAGGTGATGGAGGGGAGACCGACAGTCTGACCGGGCTACGCAGGCCCTCGTTTTTCACGAGGAGGCCTGATGCCCAGCGAGAGATTGTCGATGCGCCGCATACGCGAGCTGTTGCGCCTGAAGTTTGAGAACGGCCTGCCGGGCCGGGTAATCGCCGCCTCGCTTGGGCTCAGCAAGGGTGCGGTGAACGACTATCTGCAGCGGGCGACGGCTTCGGGGTTGAGCTGGCCGTTGCCGGAGGACCTGAGCGACACGGCCCTCGAGCGTCGATTGTTTCCGGGAACGCCCCGCGCGGGGTCCGAAGCGCGGCCCGAGCCCAACTGGGCCTACGTGGACGCTGAACTGCGGCGCAAGGGCGTGACCCGGTCTCTGTTGT
>JACDGF010000466.1 GCA_013815405.1 Caulobacteraceae bacterium
CCTCCGCGGGGCTCGCCTGGCCGGCGGCGGCCACGTCGTCGAAGGCCAGCCAGCCGGGGCGCGGACGCCCGCCGATCTTGATCAGCGCCTTGAGGGACGGGAAGGCCGGCGCCTCCAGCGCGCCGGCGGTGGCGCCGGCGACCTCGGGCGCCAGATCCTCGATCATGGCCACATAGTCGCTGGTCTTGAACCGCTCGGCCGCGACCAGGGCCTTCACCCCCACCTTGTTCAAGGTATAGGCAACCTCGGCGCGCCGGTAGGCGGGGTTGATGGTCACAAGGATCAGGCCGGCGCGCGCGGCGGCGAACTGTGTCAGGGTCCATTCGGCGCAATTGGGCGACCAGATGCCGATGCGATCCCCCGGCGCGAGGCCCAGCGCCAGCAGGCCGGCCGCCAGGGCGTCGGCGCGGCGGGCGAATTCCCGCCAGGTCCAGCGGACCCCCTGCGGCGGGGAGATCAGTGCGTCCCGGTCGCCCCACCGCGCGACGGCCAGATCCAGGGCCTCGCCGATGGTCTCCTCCATCAACGGCGGCTCGGAGGCGCCCCGCACCCAGCTCAGCTCATCCATCGCCGAACCCCTTAGTTCCACATCGGCGGCCGCCGGTCCTTCCACGGGGCTTCCTTCTCCAGCTGGCCGGCCAGGCGCAAGAGCGTGGCCTCGTCGGCGTACCGTCCGGTGAACATCATGCCGATCGGCAGGCCCGAGGCGGACCAGGCCAGCGGCAGGGAGAGGGAGGGCTGGCCGCTGGCGTTGAACGGCGGGGTGTAGGGGAAGGCCTCGCCCTGGCGGCGGTTCACCTCCCGCGGCGAAAGGGCCACCGGGTCGATATGGCCGATCGGCGGCGGCGGCGTCCCCATCACCGGCGTCAGATAGACATCGAAGGTCTCGAAGAGGGCGAGGGTCCCCCGGTTGAGGCGGCGTATCTCCTGCAGGCCCCACATGACCTCCTCGCCGGTGACCTTGCGGCCCGCCTTGAGCGCCGCCCAGGTGAGCGGCTCCAACTCGTCCGGGGCCGGTTCATGGCCGACCCGCTCGATCAGGCGTTTCATGGAGGCTGCGAAATTGCCGCCGCTGACCGGGCGCATGGCCCGGTAGAGGGCGCGGTAGTCGATGCCGAGGCCCTGTTCCACCACCTCATGGCCGAGCGAGGCCAGCAGGGCGGCGATGTTCCGCAAGGCGGCCTCCACCTCCGGATCGATCGGCCGGCCCGCGGGTGTCTCCGCCGACCAGGCGATCCGCAAGACGCCGGGGGAGCGCTCGACCTCCTCTAGATAGGGGCCGGTTCGGGGCGGCGCGGGATAGGGCGAGGCGGGCTCCGGCCAGCCGGTCACGTCGAGCATGGCGGCGCTGTCGCGCACGGTGCGGCTGACCACATGGTCCACCACCAGGCCATAGGCGTATTCGTGGCCGTCCGGCAGATTGGGGTTGCGGTCCCGGGTGACCTTCAGCCCCACCAGGCCGCAGCAGGCGGCGGGGATGCGGATCGAGCCCAGCCCGTCGCTGGCGTGGGCCAGGGGGACCATGCCGGCCGCCACTGCCGAGGCCGAGCCGCCAGACGATCCGCCGGCGATATGGTCGGGGTTCCACGGGTTGCGGCAAGGGCCCAGATGGGCGCCCTCGGTAGTGCCGGTGATGCCGTATTCGGGGGTGTTGGTCTTGCCCACGAAGACCGCGCCGCTGCCGCGATACCGGTGCGCCAGGCCGCTGTCCTCCGTATCGACGATGTCGCGGGCGAATCGGCTGCCGTGGCTCCGGGGCCAACCGGCGACGGCGACGCCCAGGTCCTTGATCAGGAACGGCACGCCCTTGAACGGGCCATCCGGCAAGGCGCCCTTGGCGGCGGCGCGGGCCTCGCCGTAGGCCTTGTGCACCACGGCGTTCAGCACCCCGTTGTGGCGCTCGATCCGCTCGATCGCCGCCTCGACCAGCTCGGCGGGCGAGACCTCGCCCTTCTCCACCAGCGCGGCCAGCCCCAGGCCGTCGTATTCGGCGTATTCCGCGAAACCCATGTGTGTCCCTTCCATCGGCCGCGGCAACTCTAGAACATCCGGAGCGCGGCCTTCCAGCCCGCTGAACAGCGAGCGGCCTGGAAGCTCGCGCTCCGACAGGGCAACATGGCCGCGTGCACGCGCTTAAACTCCACCAGCACCTGATCGGCCGCCAGGGATCGCGGCGGGATCTCAACACCCCGGCGCTGATCCTCGATATCGGCGCCCTGGAGCGCAACATCGCCGCCATGGCGGGCTTGGCGGCCAAGGCCGGAACCGCCCTTCGGCCCCACGCCAAGACCCACAAGAGCGCCCAGGTCGCGCGCCGCCAGGTCGCCGCCGGCGCCATCGGCGTGTGCTGCGCCAAGC
>JACDGF010000467.1 GCA_013815405.1 Caulobacteraceae bacterium
ACGAGGCGAACAGCACCCGCTTGCCCGCGGCGGTCAGGCGGCGGGCGTGGTCGGCGGTCGCCTCGAACAGGTTGACGCTGTCCTGGGCGCGCTCCTGGACGAAGGTGCGACCGGGCTTCGCGCCCATATCGATCGCGCTGGCGGCGGCGTCCTGCTGGAAGGGGGTGAACCGGCGGCTGGACCGCGCCTCGATCGCCTCGCCCCACTCCTCGGCGGGAAGATAGAGCGCGTCCGGCGGCAGGGCCCGGTAGTGGCCCGCCCGCCCGGCTTTTTCGCGGGCCTCGAAGGCGTCGGCGATCATCGCCAGCCGTTCGTTGCGCGCTTCCAACGCTAGGTGGTCGATCCCGATCAGGGCGCCCTGGGGCAGATAATCGAACAGGGTTTCCAGACGGTCGTGGAACAGGGGCAGCCAATGCTCCATCCCCGCGCGGCGACCGCCTTCGCTGACGGTGGCATACAACGGATCATCGCCCGGCGCCCCGAACGCGGCCAGGTAGCCCTTGCGGAATCGAGCGACCGCTTCGGCGTCGAGCAGGATTTCGCTCACCGGGGGGAGGTCCACGGCCTTGAGTTGGCGCGTCGAGCGCTGGGATTCACGGTCGAAGGCGCGGACCGATTCGAGGGTGTCGCCGAAGAGGTCGAGCCGGGCCGGTTCGTCCTGGCCGGGCGGGAAGACGTCGATCACCCCGCCGCGGACGGCGAACTCGCCCCGCTCCGAGACGGTCGAAGCGCGATGGTAGCCGTTGATCGCGAAATAGCGCTCCAGCTCAGCGATATCGACACTGGCGCCGATTGCGGCGGCGTAGCCGGCCCGGCGCACGACCTCCCTGGGAGGCAAGCGCTGCATCAGGGCCGCGGCGGTCGTCACCAGCAACGCGGGGGTCTTGGCGTCCAGGCCGCGCGCGAGGCGCGTCAGTGTCGCCATCCGACGGGCCGCGACACCCGCCGACGGGCCCGCCCGGTCATAGGGCAGGCAGTCCCAGGCCGGAAAGGAGACGACGGCGATTTCGGGGGCGAAGAAGCCGAAGGCGTCGGCGAACGCTGAAGCGCGTGAGCCGTCACGGGCGACAAAGGCGGTGAGTCCGCCCCGCGCCCGGGCGATGTCCGCCATGACCAGCGCATCGAAGCCCTCCGGCGCGCGCGTGAGGTCCAGGGCGCCGGGCGCCCGCGTGACACGTTTGGCCGCCGTGGCCGGGGACGAGTCGTCGGCCATTCTTCAGCCACCCCGGAGGATCATGTCGCGTGTCGAGGGTCGAAAAGCGCGCAGCCTCGCCATGACCGCGTCATCGAAGGCGGGGGGAACCGGCGCGGCGCCGGTGATCCAGGCGTAGAGGTCGTGGTCGGGTTCATCAAGCAGGCGCTCGAACCGAGCAAGCTGGGCCGGGCTCAGATCACGGGCATGGCGATCCGCGAACGGGCCCAGGATCAGGTCCGCCTCGCGAAAGCCCCGGCGCCAGGCGCGAAACCTGACCTTGTTCAATCTCGTCTCGTCCAAGGCTCCGGGATATAAAGGTGGCGACCCGGCGACGCCAGCGGCGCGAAGGCCGCTAGCCTTCATCCCGGAAATAGGGCTCGACCGGCCCTTGTAGCTTGATGGTCATCGGCTTGCCCGCGCGGTCGACGGTGGTCCCCACCGTCAACCGGACCCATCCCTCGCTGACGCAATATTCGTCGACATTGGTCTTTTCGACGCCCTTGAAGCGAACGCCGACGCCCCTGGCCAGGATCTCGGCGTCGTGGTGCGGGCTGGCCGGGTCCGTCGCCAGGCGGTCGGGCGGGGTTTCGCTCATTTTGGGCAAGCCTTGAAACGCGGCGGAGGCGCGACCTGATAGCGAGCCGCGATGACTTTGACGATGGCTTTGCGGCTATAGTCACCCCCATGCGGCCCCAGAGCCTCTTCCCGCTGTTCGCACCGATCACCGGGTTGAAGGGTGTCGGCGCGCGGTTCGCGCCCCTGCTCGAGCATGTGGCCGGCCCGCGGGTGCGCGACGTACTTTTCCTCAGCCCCCAATCGGTGGTCCGTCGCCGGCCGGCCAAGGTGGCGGAACTGGTGGAAGGCGAGGTCCAGACCTTGATCGTGACGATCGAGTCGCACCAGAAACCGGCGCGCCCGAACCTGCCGTGGAAAATCCTCGCCGCCGACGACACCGGCTTCATCACCCTGGCCTTTTTCAAGGGCCACGGGCCGCATCTGGAGCGCCAGAACCCCAAGGGCGCCGCCCGCGTGGTCAGCGGCAAGGTCGAACGGGACCGTTACGCGATGGTGTTGCAGATGGCGCACCCCGACTATCTGCTTCCCGTCGAGATGGCGGCGGAAGTGCCCAAGATCGAGGCGATCTATCCGGCCACCGCCGGCC
>JACDGF010000028.1 GCA_013815405.1 Caulobacteraceae bacterium
GGAGACGAGATCGGCCAGGTCCCGCGCGCCGGCCGCGCCCTCGCCGGCGAGGCCGGCCACCGCCTTGGCGTCCCGATCCCAGGCCACGCAGTGATGGCCGGCCTTCATCAGGCGCCGCGCGATGTTGGCCCCCATGCGGCCCAGCCCGACGACACCCAGCTGCATTGATTCACTCCCTATTCAGCCCAAGGCGCGATCGACGGCGCGCGCCAGGCGAACGAGGCCCTCTTCGACATCCTCCCCCAGGTCGATCCGCAGGAGGCGCCGTCCTCGCTCGGCCAGGACCTCGAAGTCGCCCCGCGCCTGAGCCGCTTCGACCACCCCGAAACTGATCGATCGCCCCGGGACGGCGATGTCGGCCGCCGGCTTGGCCGTGATCTGAAGAAATACCCCGCTGTTGGGGCCCCCCTTATAGGCTTGGCCGGTGGAGTGGAGGAATCGGGGGCCGAAGCCGACCACGGTGGCGATCTTGCCATGGTCGCGGAGGCGCCGGCGCAGGGCGCCGAGGGCCTCGACGTGCCCCGCCTCGCGGTCGAGCCAGGCCAGCAGGCCGATATAGTCGCCCTTGCCGGCGCGGGCGAAATGGGCGCCGAGCCATGCCTCGACGCTCTGAACTCCGGCGGACCGGCCCAGGGCCTCGGCGTTGGCGAGATCGGCGAATACCGCCAGGCCCTCGGCCTCGAAGACCGGCGCCTCGGCGTCCGCGCGGCCGGTCTTCTCATAGGCGTCGGTGAGGGCGCGCGCCTTGACCTTGCTGGCTTCGACATCGGGCTGGTCGAAGGGATCGATGCCGATCACGGCCCCGGCCACCGCCACGGCGATCTCCCAGCGGAAGAACTCCTGGGTGAGCTTCAGGCGATCGGCCAGGGTGATGCGAACGACCGGCCCTCCGGCCTCCTCGAGGGCCCGCGCGGCCTCGTCGAGGGCGTCGTTGTCGTCGCCCTCCAGGCGCAGATAGGCGAACAGGCGGCCGCCGCCATAGGCCTCCGGCGCGCCGATCGGCTCGCCGGCCACCGGGATCAGGCCTTTGCCCTGCTTGCCTGTGCTTTCGGCCAGGAGCTGTTCGAGCCAGGCGCCGATGTCGGCGATGGCCGGCGAGGCCATCAGGGTCACCTTGTCGCGCCCGGCTTTGGCCGCCGCGCCCAGCGCCGCTCCCAGGACGAAGCCCGGATTAGCGGCCGGCGGTGCGCTCTCCTGGCAGGCCAGGACCATGGGGGCGGCGGCGTCGAAGAGGGCGCGCGGGTCCAGGCCGAGCACGGCGGCGGGGACCATGCCGAAGTTGGAGAGCACCGAATAGCGCCCGCCGATGGCCGGGTCACCCGGGAAGACGTGGGCGAAGCCGTCCCGGCGCGCGGTCGCCTCGAGCTTCGAGCCGGGGTCGGTGACCGCGATGAAACGCCCGCCCGCCTTGCCGGCCCCGAGGGCCTTTTCAGCCGCCGCGAAGAAGTAGCGATGCAGGATGTCCGGCTCCAGGGTCGAGCCGGATTTGCTAGAGACGATGAAGAGGGTGGCGGCCGGATCGATCATCGCCTCGACCCTGGCGATCTGGGCCGGGTCGGTGGAGTCGAGCACCAGCAGTTCCGGAAAACCCGGCTCCGGCCCGAAGGTCTTGGCGAGCACCTCGGGCCCCAGGCTCGACCCGCCCATGCCCAGCAACAGGGCGTGGCGGTAGCCGGCGGATTTGACCTCGCCCCGCAGCCCATCGAGCGCCGCCAGATCGACCGCCCCGCCGGTCCCGGCCGCGAGCCAGCCCAGCCACTTCGCCTCGTCGCCGCCCGTCCAAAGGGACGCATCCTTGGCCCACAGGCGGCGGGTCCAGCCTTCATGGGCCGCCCGCTCCAGCGCCGCCTTGACGGCGGCGTCCAGGTCGGCCGGCAACTTCATCGACTGGGCGTCAAGTGACGTGCCGAGGATCTGGGCCCGCTTGCCCGCCACGGCGCCCAGCAGCGCGTCGAAAGCCTCGGCGAACTTGGCCATCCCGTCGACCACCAAGGCGTCGGTGACGCCGTCCAGATCGAGGCCCAGCCGCTCGGCCTCGTCGAGGGTCCGGCGAGCCCCCTCCACATCCTGGGTCAAGCTGGCGCCCGCGAGACCGTGGTCGCGGAAGGCGTCCATGGTCTTGGGCGGCATGGTGTTCACGGTGTTTGGCCCGATGAGGGTCTCGACATACAGGACGTCGGAATAGGCGGGATCCTTGGTCCCGGTGGAGGCCCACAGCAGCCGCTGGGGCAACGCGCCGGCGGCGGCCAAGGCTTGCCAACGCGGGCTGGCGATCATCTCCAGATAGCGCTGATAGGCGATCTTGGCGTTGGCGATGGCGACCTTGCCGCGCAACGCCTTCAGCGCTTCGGCTTCGTTCCCCGGCGCGCTCTTCAGGCGCTCGTCGATCGCCTTGTCGATCAGGCCGTCGATGCGGCTGACGAAAAAGCTGGCGACGCCGTGGACCTTGGCAAGGTCGCCTCCACGCGCCTTGTGCGCTTCGAGCCCAGCCATGTGCGCATCGGCCACGGCCAGATAAGCCTCGAGGCCGAAGAGCAGGGTCACATTGACGTTGATCCCCTCGCCGATCAGGGTCCGGATTGCCGGGACGCCGGGCTTTGTCCCCGGAACCTTGATCATCAGATTAGGCCGGCCCACCGCCCGCCACAGCCGCCGCGCCTCGGCGACGGTCGCCTCGGTGTCCATGCCGAGGTAGGGAGAGACCTCCAGGCTGACGTAGCCGTCGGTCCCACCCAGCCTCTCCCAGGTCGGGCGGAAGATGTCGGCGGCGGCCTGGATGTCCGCGATGGCCAGGGCCTCATAGAGATCGCCCGGCTGGGCGTCGCGGCGCGCGATCAGCGCGTTGAGCGCGGCGTCGTAGGCGTCCCCCTCGCCGATCGCCTTGTCGAAGATCGAGGGGTTGGAGGTCATCCCCTTGAGGCCGTCTTCGGTGATCAGGCGTTGAAGCTCGCCGTCTTCCAGGATCTTGCGGTGCAGATAGTCCAGCCACACCGCCTGGCCGGCCTCGGCTAGGGCGAGGAGGGGGTTGGCGGGGTCGGGCGTCACCTTCACGCCTCCCCCAACTGCCGCCGGGCCGCTTGATAGACCGCCTCGACGGTGAAGCCGAAGTGGGTCATCAGGGGGCCGATGGGGGCGGAGGCGCCGAAGCCGCGCATGGCGATGATCTCGCCGGTGGGGCCGGCGTAGCGGTCCCAGCCGAGGGGCGAGGCGGCCTCCACCGTCACCCGCGCGGCGACACCCGGAGGCAGGACCTCGTCGCGCCAGGCGCGGTCCTGGGCCTCGAACAATTCCCAGGACGGCAGGGAGACCACCCGGGCGGCGACGCCCTCGGCGGTCAGCCGCCCATAAGCCCCGATCACAAGGCCGACTTCCGCCCCGGTGGCGATCAGGATCACGTCCGGGCGCCGGCCCTTCTCGCCGGCGAGCACATAGCCGCCCTTGGCCACGCCGGCGGCGGGAGCGTATTTCGCCCGGTCCAGGGTCGGCATGGCCTGGCGCGAGAGGATCAGGCACGCCGGCCTGTCGGTCTGGGCGAGGATGACGCGCCAGGCCTCGGCGGTCTCGTTGGCGTCGCCGGGGCGCAGGACGATCATCCGCGGGATCGCGCGCAGGGCGGCGAGCTGCTCGATCGGCTGGTGGGTGGGGCCGTCCTGACCCAGGCCGATGGAGTCGTGGCTGAACACGAACGTGACCGGCAAGTCCATCAGGGCCGCCAGGCGCGTCGGCGGGCGCATGTAGTCGCTGAAGATCAGGAAGGTGCCGGTGTAGGGTCGCAGCCTGGAGACCGCCAGGCCGTTGGCGATCGAGCCCATCACGTGTTCGCGCACCCCGAAGTGGAAGTTGCGGCCGCTGGGGACCCGCGGCTCGAAATCGTCGGCGCCGTCGAACTCCAGCCGGGTCTTGGTGGAAGGCGAAAGGTCGGCCGATCCGCCGATCAGCCAAGGGAAACGCGGCGCGATGCCGTTGAGCACCTTGCCCGAGGCCTCGCGCGTGGCCATGCCCTTGGCGTCGGCCGGGAAGGTGGGGATGTCGCCGTCCCAGCCCGCCGGAAGCGCGCCGGACCACATCGCGCGCAGGTCGCCGGCCGCTTGCCCATGATCCCTTGCGTAGGCTTCGAACGACTCGCGCCAAGCCGCGCTCTGCTTGCCGCCGCGCTCGCGCAATGAGGCAGTGAAATGCTCCTTGACCCCGTCGGGAACCCGGAACTGGGCGTCCGCCGGCCAGCCGTAGGCTTCCTTAGTGAGCTTGACCTCCGCTTCGCCCAGGGGGTCGCTGTGGGCCTTGGAAGTGCCCTGCTTGTGCGGCGAGCCATAGCCGATGACGCTTTTGACCACGATCAGGGTCGGCCGGTCGTCGGTGGAAAGGAAGCTCTCCACCGCCCGGGCGAAGGCCTCGCAATCGTTGGCGTCGTCGACCACCCGGGTCGCCCAGCCATAGCCGCGGAACCGCTCGGCCACGTCCTCGGTGAAGGCGATCTCGGTGTGGCCCTCGATGGTGACGGTGTTGTCGTCCCAGATCCAGCACAGGTTGGAGAGGCGCAGATGGCCGGCGATCGAGGCCGCTTCGCTCGCCACCCCCTCCATCAGGTCGCCGTCGCTGCAGAGGGCGTAGACGTTGTAGTCGAAGAGGGTCGCGCCCGGCTGGTTGTAGCGGGCGGCCAGCCAGCGCTCGGCGATCGCCATGCCGACGCTGTTTCCCGCGCCCTGCCCCAGCGGCCCGGTGGTGACCTCCACCCCGGTGGTCAGGCCATATTCGGGGTGGCCGGCGCAGACGCTCCCCAGTTCGCGGAAGGCCTTGATGTCGTCCAGGGAGACCGCGGGCCGGCCGAGGGCGCGGCCCTGGCGATCTATCCGCTCGACGCTGGCCAGGTGCAGGAGCGCATAGAGCAGCATCGAGCCGTGACCGGCCGAGAGCACGAACCGGTCGCGGTTCGGCCAAGCCGGGTCGGCCGGGTCGTAGCGTAGGAACCGGTTCCACAGGGTGTAGCCCACCGGGGCCATGGCCATCGGCGCGCCGGCGTGGCCGCTGGCCGCCTTCTCCACCGCGTCGATCGCCAGGGTGCGGATGGTGTCGATGGCCAGGAGGTCGAGATCCTGGGCGGGCGCCTCGACCGTCATAGCCTCCGGCGCTGTCATGACCTTGCTCGTCTCCATCCCGCGGGGAAGTGTGTTTGAGGCTACCGCCGAGGCGAAATCAAGCCGCGCGCCATCCGCCATGCCAACGGGTCAGCCGTGGGGTGGGTTCCGACGCGCGGTCCTAATGCGCATCGTCCCAGTTGGCGGCGGCGCGGGCCTCCACCAGCAGGGGGACGGAGAAGCTGACGGCCGGCTCGGCGGCGCGTTCCATCACCGCGCGGGCGACGCGGCAGACTTCGGGCGCCTCGCCCTCGGGCGCCTCGAACACCAGTTCGTCGTGGACCTGCAACAGCATGCGGGCGGTGAGGTTCGCGGCGGCCAGGGCGGCGGGCATGCGGATCATGGCTCGGCGCATGACGTCGGCGGCGGCCCCCTGGATCGGCGCGTTGATCGCCGCCCGCTCGGCGAACTGGCGTTCGGCCACCGACTTGGAGCGGATCATGGGAATGTTCACCCGCCGCCCGAAGATGGTGGTCACATACCCCTGCTGGCGGACCAGGGCGCGAGCCCCGTCCATATAGGCGCGGATGCCGGGGAAGCGTTCGAAATAGGTCTTGATGTAGGCGCCCGCCTCGTCCTGGGGGATACCCAGCTGGTTGGAGAGGCCGAAGGCCGAGATGCCGTAGACGATGCCGAAGTTGATCGCCTTGGCCCGCCGGCGGGTCTCGGCCGGCATGCCCTCGATGGGAACCCCGAACATCTCCGAGGCGGTCATGGCGTGGATGTCCAGCCCCTCCTGGAAGGCGCGCTTGAGCTGGGGGATGTCGCCGATGTGGGCCAGGAGCCTGAGCTCGATCTGGCTGTAGTCGGCGCTGATCAGCAGATGCCCAGGCTCGGCGATGAAGGCGGCGCGGATCTTGCGCCCCTCCTCGGTGCGGATGGGGATGTTCTGCAGATTGGGATCGGACGAGGAAAGCCGCCCGGTGGTGGTCGAGGCCAGGGCGAAGGAGGTGTGGACCCGCCCGGTGCGCTCGGCGACCGCCTGCGCCAGGGCGTCGGTATAGGTGCCCTTCAGCTTGGAGAGCTGGCGCCAGTCCAGGAGGACGCGCGGCAGGGCGTGGCCCTGGGTGGCCAGCTCCTCCAGCACCCCCGCGTCGGTGCTGAAGACCCCGGTGGCCGTCTTCTTACCCGCCCCCGCCAGGCCCATCTCGCCGAACAGCACATCGCCGATCTGCTTGGGGCTGCCCAGGTTGAACGGCCGCCCGGCCAGCTCCTGGGCCTGGGCCTCCAGCGCCGCCATGCGCAGGGAAAAATCGTGGGAGAGCCGGCGCAGGCGTTCCGGATCGATGTGGATCCCGTCGCACTCCATGGCCGCCAGGACAGCCGGCATGGGCCGCTCCAGGGTCTCGTAGACAGTCAGCAGCCCCTCGCGCGCGAGGCGCGGGCGAAGCACATTGTAGAGCCGCAAGGTGACGTCGGCGTCCTCGGCGGCGTAGCAGGTGGCCGGATCGAGCGGCACGTGCTTGAAGCTCTTCTGGGCCTTGCCGGTCCCCGCCACCTGCTTGAAGCTGATCGGCTGGTGGCCGAGCCACAGGGCCGAAAGCTCGTCCATGCCGTGGCCGTGCAGCCCCGCCTCCAGGACATAGGAGATCAGCATGGTGTCCTCGATCGGGGCCACCGCGATCCCGTGGCGCGAGAGGACGGCCAGGTCGTATTTGGCGTTCTGGGCGATCTTCAGCACCGAGGAGTCTTCGAGCAGGGGTTTCAGGGCCGCGATCGCCTGGTCCAGGGGAATCTGGTCCAAGTCCGCGGCCTCCTCCAGGCCCAAGCCGTCCGCCTCGCAATGGCCGACCGGGATGTAGCAGGCCTCGCCTGGCGCCACCGCCAGGGAGACGCCGCAGAGGCCCGCGTTGGCCGAGGAGAGGGCGTCGGTCTCGGTGTCGAAGGCGACGATCCCCGCCGCCCGCGCCCGCGCGATCCAGGCGTCGAGCGCCGCGATATCGCGCACGCAGGCGTAGGCGCTGGTGTCGATCGCCGCGACCGGGGTTTGCGTGGGAGGCGGGGCCGGCGCGGGCTTGAGCCCGGCCGCCTCGCCCACGCGCCGCGCCAGGGTGCGGAACTCCATGGTCTCCAGAAAGGCGGCAAGGGTCGCCGGCTCGGGCGCCTCCACCGCCAGGGTGTCGAGGGACGCCGGGAGCGGCGTGTCGCAATCGAGCCGCACGAGGTCGCGCGAAAGGCGGATCTGGTCGGCGAAGTCGATCAGGGTCTGCCGGCGCTTGTCCTGTTTGATCTCTCCCGCCCGCGCCAGCAGGGTGTCGAGGTCGCCGTATTCGGTGATCAGGGCCGAGGCGGTCTTGACCCCGATCCCCGGCGCGCCGGGCACATTGTCCACCGAATCGCCGCACAGGGCCTGGACGTCGACCACCTTGTCCGGGGCCACGCCGAACTTCTCGAACACCTCGGCGCGGCCGATGCGCAGGTTCTTCATGGTGTCGAGCATGGAGACCCGGTCGCCGACCAGCTGCATCAGGTCCTTGTCCGAGGAGACGATCACCACCTCGCCCCCGGCGTCGCGCACGTGGCAGCAATAGGCGGCGATGAGGTCGTCGGCCTCATAGCCGGCCAGCTCCAGGCTTGGCACGCCGAAGGCCCGCGTCGCCTCGCGCACCAGGGCGAACTGAGGGATCAGATCCTCCGGCGGCGGCGGCCGATGGGCCTTGTAGGCGGGGTAGAGGTCGGTGCGGAAGGTCTTCTCCGAATGGTCGAACACCACCGCCAGGTGGGTCGGCGCGTCGGGCGCCGCCTTCATGTCCACCAGGAGCTTCCACAGCATGTTGCAGAACCCCTGCACCGCCCCCACCGGCAGGCCGTCCGACTTGCGGGTGAGCGGCGGCAGGGCGTGATAGGCCCGAAAGATGAACCCCGACCCGTCCACCAGATAGAGCCGCGCGACGGGGCCGTCCTGGGTGGGCGCGCGGGGGATGTCTTCGAGCGTGGCGGGGGCGTCGGCGAGGGTGTCGGTCATGGGGGGAAGATAGGGCAGACAAAGGGTGGGGTCACGGGGCCAACCCGTGCGCGAACCTCGAATGTCCCTCCCTCCCCTCATGGGGAGGGAAGATCGCGAAGCGATCGGGGTGGGGCTGTCGGGATCATCCGCGACGTCCGAGGTTCTACCCCACTGCCCCATCCTGACGGCTTCGCCGTCTGTCCCTCCCCATGAAGGGGAGGGAGGAAGAGCTTGCTTTAATGCCCGCCCGGGCCCTCGTAGACGCCCGGCGCCAAGCGCTCGCTCTCGGGCGCCGCGTCATCCGTGGCCAGGATGAAGCGGCGGTCGCAGTAGCCGCATTCGACGAAGCCGGCCTCGCCCATCTCCAGCCAGACGCGGGGATGGCCCAGCGCCCCGCCCACGCCGTCGCAGGCGACGCGCCGCGAGCGGACGGGGATCACTTCCGGCGCCGGGAGTTCGGGCATGGGCTCCCTTGAGGTCTTAAGGCGATCGAGGCCTCCCGCCTTGGCGGCGGCCTCGGGGGCGCCTAGGTATGCGACCGGCCGGCGCGCCGTCAATCGGCCGCGCGCCGCCGGCGGAAACACATGACCCTTCCCGATTTCGCCATAGAGGCCGCGGGCCTCGTCAAGACCTATCCGGCGACCAAGACGACGCCGGTCGTGGAGGCCCTGAGGGGCATCGACCTCGCCGTCCCGCGCGGGGCGATCTTCGGCCTGCTGGGCCCCAACGGTGCGGGCAAGTCGACCTTCATCAACATCCTGGCCGGCCTGACCCGCAAGACCGCCGGCCAGGTCTCGATCTGGGGCCTCGACATCGACGAGCGCCCGCGCGACGCTAGAGCCGCGATCGGGGTGGTCGGCCAGGAGATCGCCATGGACGTCTTCTTCACCCCCCGCGAATCCCTGGAGGTCCAGGCCGGCCTCTACGGCGTGCCCCGGCGCGAGCGGCGCACCGACGTGCTGCTGGGGGCCCTGGGCCTCTCCGACAAGGCCGACGCCTATGTGCGCCAGCTCTCCGGCGGCATGAAGCGGCGGCTGATGGTGGCCAAGGCGATGGTCCACAACCCGCCGGTGCTGATCCTGGACGAGCCCACCGCCGGGGTGGACGTGGAGCTGCGCCGCCAGCTGTGGAACTACGTCGTCTCGCTCAATGCGCTGGGCGTGACGGTGGTCCTCACCACCCACTATCTGGAGGAGGCCGAGCAGCTCTGCGACACCATCGCGATCGTCAACAAGGGCTCGGTGGTCGCCTGCGAGCCCACCCGCCAGCTGCTGCGGCGCCTGGATTCCCGCACCCTGGTGGTCACCCCCGAGGCGCCCCTGGCCGCCGTTCCCGACCTCGCCCCCTTCGAGGCCCGCCAACGCCCCGGCGGCGATCTGGCCGTGACCTTCAAGACCGCCCAGGCCGGGGTCGAACAGGTGATCGCGGCGGTCCGCGCCGCCGGCGTAGGGATCAAGGACCTGCGCACCGAGGATCCGGACCTGGAAGACGTCTTCGTCTCCCTCACCTACGCGGCGGCGGACGCGAGCGTCATCGCCATCTGAACCGCCGTGGCGCGGGCGACGCGGTTCCGCTACAAGCCCTCTCCTCGGCGCCCACGCACTCGTAGCTCAGCTGGATAGAGCGCTGCCCTCCGAAGGCAGAGGTCACAGGTTCGAATCCTGTCGAGTGCGCCATCCTGCTTCGCGCTCCGCAGGATCGGCCGCCAGACCGTCTCCCGCCCCTACTGCACCGTCACCGCGACATTCTTGGAGGCGATGCCGTTGACGATCGCCTGGAGATGGCTCGCGCCGACATCGCACGGCTGTTCCCACGCCGGCGGCGTGGCCGCGGGCATGTCGAAGGAGGTGTGGTCCGTGGCGTGGTCGTGCACGACGCCGAAGCAGACATGGCCGCTGCCGATGTTGGTGATGCGCACGATCGGATAGCTGGAGACCATCTGGGCGTCGTCGCCATAGGCCGCGCCGTTGGACACCCCGTGCAGGCGCGTCCCGCTGAGGAGATAGTTGGCCTGGCCACGCACCAGGGTGGCGCTCACCCCGGTGACCTTCGGCTTCCAGGCCTTCCTCGGCGATCCGACGGGCGTGTAGACCTCCACGTCGTCGGGCCGGCCGTCGCTCCACAGGATCTGGCCCGTCGGCAGCACCAGCATCCGCCCTTCGAACGCCGCCACGTTCGGCGCGGTGGCCGGCTCGTTCACGCGCGTGAGGCTCGCGCCGTCGAACTCGAAGAAGTGCGAGGGCGAGCAGAACGCCGAGCCGCAGCCATAGGCGGGGCTGGCCTGCACCAGCACATTGCCGCCGGGCAGGATCGCCACCGGGCCGTCGGTGACGTCATAGTTGTCGCCGGAGATGGCCGGGAAGTCGGGGCCCGCCGTCCATGTCCCGGTCGGGCCGTAGACCGCCGTATGCCCCTTGCAGCTGGCCGAGGCGCACGACTTGGCGCCGGTCTGGAAGACGCTGCCGTCGGGAAGTCGAACCGCCGGTCCGATCTCGTGGGAACTGGGGTCGACCAGGATGCTGGGCGCGGTCGCGGCCGCCGTCCAGGCGCCGGTGGTCGGCGAATAGAGTTCCGCCGGCGTGTTCGAGCCCAGCGACCGGTTGGTGTCGAGGGTCAGGATGTCGCCGTTCGCCAGCACGTCCCAGCCTTCCTCGTCGTTGTTGTCGGCCTTGCCCGTTCCGGTGGCCGCCCAGGTCACCGACGTGCCCGGCCTGGGCGTGACGGTTCCGATCGCCTGCAGCTTGCCGCTGACGCTCTGCAGCATGTAGTTCCCGTTGGGCAGGACCGCGCTGGCCGCGTCGCCGATCTGGCTCCATCCCGATGGCGGCGCCACGGCGGTCCAGTTGTTGGCGACGGGATCATAGAGAGCGCCCAGGGTCGTCCACACCGGCGAGCACGACGCGCCGTTATATTCGCCGCCGTTCATCAAGAGCCGCCCGTCCGGCAGCACGGCCGAGGCGAAATAGAGCGGCGAATAGTTCGACGCCATCCGGTCCATCCGGCGCCAGGCGCCGCCGACATAGCCGCCGCCGGCGTCCGCGGTCAGCCGATACCAGTCCCGCGTGCACGAATCATGCATCAGGACCGTGCCGTCGGTCATCAGCAGCGCGGTGCCCGGCGAGCCGCCGGGGAAAACCGCGGCGACCTTCGTCCAGGTTCCGGAGACCGACGGCGGGGCGCCCGTATAGGGCGCCAGCATCGGGCCGACGTGGCCGCCGGGGCGCACGGGGCGATCCGCCAGGGCCGCCGCCGGGACCAGGCCCAGGCACGCCGCGATGGC
>JACDGF010000029.1 GCA_013815405.1 Caulobacteraceae bacterium
GGCATAGGCGCTGCGACGAGTGGCCGACCCTGCGAGGGGCGATCGCCGCGGCGCTGGATCTTGCGGAGTAAGCGCATGATCCGCGTGGGCGTGGACTTCGGCGGCACCAAGATCGAGGCGGCGGCCCTGGACACCGACGGCCGGTTCGTCGCCCGGGTTCGCGCGCCCAACCCCGGCGACTACGACCAGGCGATCGAAGCGGTCAGCCTCCTGGTGGCCGAGGTCGAGCGGCGGGCGGGCGTCGCCGGCGCGAGCGTCGGGGTCGGCATGCCCGGCTCGATCTCGCCCCGGACCGGGCGCCTGCGCAACGCCAACAGCACCTGGCTGAACGGCAAGCCTTTCGGCGAGGATCTCGAGCGCGCGCTCGGCCGGCCCATCCGGCTGGAGAACGACGCCAACTGTTTCGCCCTCTCCGAAGCGACCGACGGCGCCGCGCGGGGCGCGGCGGGGGTGTTCGGGGCGATCCTGGGGACCGGCTGCGGCGGCGGCGTGGTGATTTCGGGGAAAACCGTGGAAGGCGCCAACCGTATCGGGGGAGAATGGGGGCACACGCCCCTGCCCTGGCCCTCCGCGGCGGAGCGGGACGCGCATCGCTGCTGGTGCGGCCGGACGGACTGCCTGGAGACCTGGATTTCCGGCTCGGCCTTCCGCGCCGACTACGCCCAGGCCACCGGCCGGATCCTGGACGGCGAGGTCGTGATGGCCGCAGTCCGGGCGGGCGACGTCGATGCGGAGGCGGCGTTCGAACGATACCTGGATCGGCTGGGCCGCGCCCTCGCCGTGATCTGCGACATCCTCGATCCGGACGTCATCGTCTGCGGAGGGGGCATGTCCAACCCGCCGGAAATCTACGAAAGGGTCGCCCCGATCATCGAGCGGCGGGTGTTTTCCGATGTGTTCGCCACCAAGATCGTCCCGGCCGAGCATGGCGACTCCTCGGGCGTGCGCGGCGCCGCCTGGTTGTGGCCGGCGCCATGAGCATCCTCTGTCGCGACTGCCTGTGGTTCGCGGAGGTCCCGGCGTCGCGATGCCCGGAGTGTGCGTCGCCGCGCCTGCTGGCGCACCCCGAGCTCATGACCCTGCACATCGCCCACCTCGACTGCGACGCCTTCTACGCCTCGGTCGAGAAGCGCGACCGGCCCGAGCTCCGGGACCGGCCGGTGATCGTCGGCGGGGGCAAGCGCGGCGTCGTCACCACGGCCTGCTATATCGCCCGGCTTTCAGGCGTGCGTTCGGCGATGCCGATGTTCAAGGCGCGCCGCCTATGTCCCGAAGCCGTGATCCTCCCGCCCGATTTCGCCCGATACCGGGCCGCGAGCCGGCTCATCCTCGAAAAACTCCGCGCCCTTACCCCGCTTGTTCAATCGCTGTCGCTCGACGAGGCTTGGCTTGACCTCTCGGGCACCGAGCGGCTGCACGGCGCCGCGCCGGCGATCATCCTGGCCCGGCTGCAGCGCGAGATCCAACGCGACCTAGGCCTGGGCGTGTCGATCGGCCTGGCGCCCAACCGATTCCTGGCCAAGGTCGCCTCGGACCTGGACAAGCCCAAAGGCTTCGCGGTGATCGGCGCCGAGGAGGCCGAACGCTTTCTCGCACCCCGGCCGATATCCATCCTTCCGGGCGTCGGCCCCGTCTTCGCGCGCGCCCTCGAGGCGGCGGGCCTGCGAAAGATCGGCGACCTCGCGCGCACCGATCCGCATCACCTCGCCGATCGCTGGGGCGCGCACGGCGCGCGCTTGGCCGACCTCGCGCGGGGCCGCGACACGCGCGCCGTCGAGCCGGACCAGGCGCGCAAAAGCCTGAGCGCCGAAACCACCTTCAACGACGATCTCATCGCCCTGGCCGCCTTGGAGGATCGCCTGTGGCCGCTGTGCGATCGGGTGGCCCGGCAGGTCAGGAGCGAGCGGATCGCCGGCCGCGTGGTGACCTTGAAATTGCGGACCGCCGATTTTCGCATCGTCACCCGGCGCCGGACGCTGCCGCGGGCGACCCAGACCGCCAAAACCCTGTTCGCCTACGCCGACGACATGCTGAAGCGCGAGGCGCGGGGCGGCGCCTACCGGCTGATCGGCGTCGGTCTATCGGGTTTCGTCGAGGCGCGATCGCTGGACGGAGATCTTTTCGCCGCGGGAGAGGGGCGCGCCTTGAAAGGCGAGACCGCGGTCGACCGGTTGCGGGCGAGGTTCGGTCCGGGCGCCGTGGTCCGCGCCCGAAACCTCGGCCAATAGGGCGCGGCGGGCAAACCGGCCCGGCTGAACGCGGGGGCTTGAATCGGGCTTCCAATGCGGCGAAGATTCCATATCTAATCGGTCCAGGGGGCTTCTCGCTCCCCGCGTTGGAGAGCCGTCGTGGCGGACAAGCAACAAGGAGGCCAGGTCGTTGGCACGGGCGCGGCCGTCGTCACCCAGACGAAGACCAAGACCCAGAAGCCCGCGATGTACCGCGTGTTGATACTAAACGACGACTATACCCCGATGGAATTCGTCACCTATGTACTGGAACGTTTTTTCAACAAATCCCGTGAAAGCGCGCTGCGGATCATGCTCCACGTTCACCAAAATGGGGTCGGCGTATGTGGAGTCTTCACCTATGAGGTGGCGGAGACTAAGGTCGCTCAGGTGATCGAAACCGCCAGACGGCACCAGCATCCGCTGCAATGCACCATGGAAAAGGATTGAGAGGCCCTTAAGTGCCGTCGTTTTCGCGCAGTCTGGAAGAAACGCTCCATCGCGCCGTCGCTTTCGCGAATCAGCGCAAGCACGAGTACGCCACCCTGGAGCATCTGCTGCTCTCGCTGATCGACGACGCGGACGCGGCGGGGGTAATGCGCGCCTGCGACGTCGATCTGGCCGAATTGAAGAAGAGCCTCGCCCACTATGTCGACAGCGAGCTCAAATCCCTGGTCGTGGACGACGGGGAGGACGCCAAGCCGACCGCCGGTTTCCAGCGCGTCATCCAGCGCGCGGTGATCCACGTCCAGTCCTCCGGGCGGGACGACGTCACCGGCGCCAATGTTCTGGTGGCGATTTTTTCCGAGCGTGAAAGTCACGCCGCCTATTTCCTGCAACAGCAGGAGATGACCCGCTACGACGCGGTGAACTTCATCGCCCACGGCATCGCCAAGAAGGCGGGCGCGTCGGAGCCGCGCGCCACCAAGGGCGCGGGCGACGAGGATGAAAAGCCGGCCGCCAAGACCGGGGGCGAGGCCCTGGAGGCCTATTGCGTCAACCTCAACGAAAAGGCGCGCCAGGGAAAGGTCGATCCGCTGATCGGGCGGGCCAACGAGGTCGAGCGCTGCATCCAGATCCTCTGCCGCCGCACTAAGAACAACCCCCTGCTGGTCGGCGACCCCGGGGTGGGCAAGACGGCCATCGCCGAGGGCTTGGCGCGCAAGATCGTGAGCCATCAGGTGCCGGACGTCCTGGCCGAGGCGACCATCTTCAGCCTCGACATGGGCTCGCTCCTGGCCGGCACCCGCTACCGCGGCGACTTCGAAGAGCGGGTCAAGCAGGTCATCAAGGAACTGGAGAACCACGCCGGCGCGATCCTGTTCATCGACGAGATCCATACGGTCATCGGCGCCGGCGCGACCAGCGGCGGGGCCATGGACGCGTCCAACCTGCTCAAGCCCGCCCTCGCCTCGGGCACGCTGCGGTGCATGGGCTCGACCACCTACAAGGAATTCCGCCAGCATTTCGAGAAGGACCGAGCCCTCGTTCGCCGGTTCCAGAAGATCGACGTCAACGAGCCTTCGGTGGAAGATACGATCAAGATCCTCAGGGGCTTGAAGACCTACTATGAGGATTTCCACAAGCTGAAGTACACGACCGAGGCGCTCAAGGCGGCGGTCGAGCTTTCGGCCAAATACATCACCGACCGCAAGCTGCCCGACAAGGCGATCGACGTGATCGACGAGGCCGGCGCCTCCCAGATGCTTGTCGCCGAGGCCCGCCGCAAGAAGGTCATCGGCCTCAAGGAAGTGGAGGCGGTGGTGGCCAAGATCGCGCGCATCCCGCCCAAGTCGGTCTCCAAATCCGACACCGAGGCGCTAAGGCAACTCGAGGTCGATCTGACCGGCGCGGTCTACGGCCAGGCCGAGGCGATCGGTCAGCTCTCCTCGGCCATGAAGATGGCCAGGGCCGGCCTGCGCGAAGGCCACAAGCCCATCGGGTGCTATCTGTTTTCCGGGCCCACCGGCACCGGCAAGACCGAGACCGCCCGCCAGCTGGCCCTGACCCTGGGCATCGAGCTGCTGCGCTTCGACATGAGCGAATACATGGAGCGCCACACGGTCAGCCGCCTGATCGGCGCGCCTCCGGGCTACGTCGGCTTCGATCAGGGCGGCCTGCTCACCGACGCGGTCGATCAGCATCCCCACGCCGTGGTCCTGCTCGACGAGATCGAAAAGGCGCACCAGGATGTCTACAACATCCTGCTCCAGGTCATGGACCACGGAGCCTTGACCGACGCCAACGGCAAGAAGGTGGATTTTCGAAACATCATCCTGATCATGACCACCAACGCCGGCGCCTCGGACGCCCAGCGCAACTCGATCGGCTTTGGTCGCGGGCGGCTGGAAGGCGAGGACGAGGAGGCGATCAAACGGCTATTCACGCCGGAATTCCGCAATCGGCTGGACGCCATCGTCGCCTTCAAGGCCCTGACCCCCGAGGTCATCCGGATGGTGGTGCAGAAGTTCATCCTGCAGCTCGAGGCCCAGTTGGCCGACCGCCATGTCACCATCGAGACCACGGACGGTGCGGTGGACTGGCTGGCCAAGAACGGGTTCGACGAGCTCTACGGCGCCCGACCCCTGGCCCGGGTCATCCAGGAACAGATCAAGCGCCCGCTGGCCGACGACATCCTCTTCGGCCGCCTGGCCAAGGGCGGCCACGTCAAGGTCGTGCTGAAGGACGGCAAGCTTGCCTTCGAATTCGACGCCAAGGCCGCTCCGCCGATCCCGGCCGGCGCCGACGAGGCGGACGCCGGGGAACCTGTCCTGGCCCGGTGAACGTCCTCCCTCCCCTTCATGGGTAGAGAGGCGCTACCCCTCCATCCGCGCGGCGATTTGCTTCGCCAAGTCCGCAAGCTCGTCGGGATCGGCCATGGCGCCCGCGCCGTGAGGCCGCGGCGGCTGGCCCTGCCATCGCGGGACGATGTGGAAATGCAGATGGTAGATCGTCTGGCCGGCGGCCGCCCCGTTGAACTGGCTGACCAGGATGCCGTCGGGATTCAGGGCCTCGCGGGTCGCCCGAACGATCCGCCGGACGGTCAGGATCAGCGCCTGGAGGGGCGCCGCCTCCACGTCCAGAAGGTTTCTGGCCTCAACGGTCTTGTGGATTGCCAGGCTGTGCCCGCGCGCTTGGGGGAAAACGTCCATGAAGGCCAAGCTTTCGGTATCTTCGAATATCCTGGCAGCCGGCGCCTCGCCGCGCAGGATCCTGGCGAAGATGTTGGCCCTGTCGTATTCGCCGTCGAGGCTCATGGCGCATCGTCCTCCGCGCGGAGAGCCGACGTGGTAGCAAACGAGGCCGAGCGCGCAAGCCATGACCACGCCCAACTTGACCCCCCGCCAGCAGAAATGGTTCGCCTCGGTCCGCGCCGGCCTGGAGCGCGACACCGGCAAGAGTCTCGAGACGTGGGTGGAAATCGCGAAATCCTGCCCCGAAACCAGCCATCGCGCGCGCCTCCAATGGCTGAAAGAGCATCACGGCCTGCTGCAGAATCGCGCGTCTCAGGTGCTCGGCGAAGCCTTTGGCTCCATCGTCGCCTGGAACGACCCCGACGCCTTGATCTCCACCCTATGGGTCGATCCGACGTCGTGCGCGATCTTCGAGGCCGTGGATGCCGCCGCCCTGGCCTTGCCCGGCGCGATCCGCACCGCGCGCAAGGGCTACACGGCGTGGTCGCGCCAAGTGCAGTTCGCCGCCGCGCGGCCGATGAAGGGGGGCAAGGCGATGCTCGGCTTGGCGGTCACACCCTACGCCGATTCCGGGCTGGAGGCGCCGAAGTCCGAATCCTGGTCGGAGCGCCTCAAGTCGCGGCGCCGTCTCGAGGCGCCCGCCGATGTCGACGAGACGATTCGCACCTTGCTCCGCACGGCCTGGGAGCGCTCATAGGGCGTCGCCGCCCTGAGGCCTTTGCAGCCCCCATTCGAGATGGCCGCGGACCGTCGGCCACTCCGAGGCGATGATCGAGTAGACGCAGGTGTCACGCAGGTTCCCATTCCGGTCGCGGCTGTGATTGCGCAGGATCCCGTCGAATCTGGCCCCGAGCCGCTCGATCGCGCGGCGGCTGGCGAGATTGAAAAAATGGGTGCGAAACTCGACCGCGATGCAGTCCAGCGCCTCGAAGGCATGGCGCAGGAGAAGGAATTTGCACTCGGTGTTGACGGCGGTGCGCTGCACCGACCGGCGGTACCAGGTGGCGCCGATCTCGAGACGTCGATCGACCGGATCGATATTCATGTAGGTGGTCATGCCGACGGGCCGTCCGCCGGCGTCCTGGATGACGGTGAAGGGCAGGCAAGAGCCCCGCGCTCGCTTGGCGAGGCGGGCGTCGATGTCGGCCGCCATGTCGACGGGGGAAGCGACGTTGGTGTACCAGAGCTTCCATAGTTCACCGTCTTTCACGGCCTCCCCCAACGCCTCGCCATGCGCTGGAGTCAACGGTACGAGCGAGGCGTGTTCGCCATGAAGAGTCACGTCCGGCGGCCATGGCGCCTCGACGCCCCGTTCGGTCATGAGGCGGCCCGCCTGAAGGGTGAATACTCCTCCGTCAGCCAGTCCATTTCGCCCTGGACGGCCCGGCGTTCCTCCGCAAGATAGCGCGCGACCGGGGCGCGCAGGGCCGGATCGGCGATATGGTGGGCGGAGAACACCGCCGTGGGCCGATAGCCGCGGGCGATCTTGTGCTCGCCCTGGGCGCCGGCCTCGACCCGGGCCAGGCCCAGCTCGATCGCGGTCTCGATCGCCTGATAGTAGCAGAGTTCGAAATGGAGGAAGGGCACGTCTTCGATACAGCCCCAGTTGCGCCCGAAAATGCAGTCGGCGCCGATCAGGTTCAAGGCGCCGGCGATCCAGATCCCATCACGCCTGGCCATGATCAACAGCACCTGATCGGCCATCCGCTCGCCGAGCAATGAGAAGAACCGGCGATTGAGATACGGCTGGCCCCATTTGCGCGAGCCGGTGTCCATGTAGAAGGCGAAGAAGGCGTCCCAGTGATCCTCGGTCAGACCGTCGCCGGTCAGGCGGACGATGTCGAGCCCGGCCCGAGCCTCGCGGCGTTCGCGCCGGATGGTCTTGCGCCGCCCCGACGACAGGGCGCCGAGGAAATCGTCGAAGTCGCCATAACCGTCGTTGAGCCAATGGTATTGCTGGTTCTGGCGGGGCAGGAGGCCCTGCCGGCCGAGGAATCGCCATTCGTCCTCGAGCGGGAAATTGACTCCCAGGGTGGAGGCGCCGAGCCGCCCGCACAGCGTTAGGGCGCCCTCGAGGAGCGCGCGGCGAGCCGCATCCGCGTCCACGTCCGCCCGCGCCAGCAGGCGGGGGCCGGTCACCGGCGAGAAAGGCGAGGCCGAGACCAGCTTGGGGTAATAGCGCCCGCCGGCCCGCTCGTAGGCGTCGGCCCAGGCGTGACCGAAGATATATTCCCCCTGACTGTGCGACTTCAAATAGAGGGGCGCAACCGCGGCCACCTCGCCGGCGGAATCTTCCACCGCCAGATGGCGCGGCCCCCACCCCGTCCGCTCCACCGCGCAACCCGACTCCTCCAGAATGTCGAGAAAATCGTAGGCGACGAAGGGGTTGGCGAAGCTCGCGTTGGCGCATTGGTCCCATGCGTCGCGGCCGATTTCGGCAATTCGGCGATGGACCCTCACGACGGCCTGGGCGGCCGTCACGCGGCGAAACCCTCGAAAATCAGGTTGTCGCAGCTCGCCCGGACCGCGTCCCACTGAGCCGGCGTGGTCACCGTCCAGGCGATGATCGGCATGCCGCCCTCGCGCAGGGAACTCGCCGTGGAGTTGGGGAGCATGTCGAGCCCGAGGGCCAGGAAATGAGGCTTGGCGATCGGAACGTGCCGCAGTGCGGCGAACGCCTTGCGCTGTTCGGGCGCCAGATGGCGCGCCTGGCCGGCCGGGTAGCTGTAGCTGTCGAGCCCGCGCAGGATCTTGGGATGATGATCGGCGAACCAGGCGTGGGAATAGGGGTTGAACCCGATCACGCAGGTGGGGCCATGATGATCGATCAGGATTTCGCAGACCCGCCGCTCGAGCGGGCCAACCTCCCCGTAGGGCGTCTTAAGCTCGATGTGAACCATGGCCTTGTGACCGACCAGGGTAAGGGCGTCGGCCAGGGTAGGAATGGTCTCGTCGGTCCCCGCCAGGCGCATCCGACAGATGTCTGCGGCGGTATGGTCGGCGACGCGACCCTGCGCGCCCGTCATGCGCGCCAGGGTCAAATCATGAAAGACCACCGCCTCGCCATCGGCGGTGAGCTGCACATCGAGCTCAATGGCGTATCCGGCGGCGCAGGCGGCCTGAAACGCGGCCAGGGAGTTTTCAGGGGAGGCGCCCGGCGACCACAGCCCCCGATGGGCGATCGGCGGGTCGAACAGGCGATCCCAGGCCTCGCCGAAGAGGTCCCTCATGGCGCCTCGAGCACGGCGTCGACCTCAACCGCGAAGTTGAGAGGCAGACGGTAGACCCCCACCGCAGACCGCGAATGGCGCCCCGCTTCGCCGAAAACCTCGACCATCAGGTCGGAGCAGCCGTTGATGACCATGGGGATATCGAACAAATCCGGCCCGGCCTGGACGAAGCCGCCCAGCTTGACGATACGGCGCACGCGCCCGAGGTCGCCATCGCAGGCCGCTTTCATCTGGGCGATCAGGTTGATCGCGCAAAGCCGCGCCGCCGCTTGGCCGGCGGCCAGATCCAGGTCCGCCCCAACTACGCCGCGGATGCCGCCGCCAGCGTCGAGGGACACCTGACCAGAGATATAGACCGTCTCGCCGCAGCGCACGAACGGGACATAGTTGGCGACCGGCGCGGTCGGCGCGGGCAAAACCAAATTCAAGGCGGCGAGCCGGGCTTCGGGGCTGGGCATGGCCAGACTGTTAGCGCGTCCGCCGGCCTCGGGAAAGCGAAAGGCCCGGGCCAGCGGGGCCCGGGCCTTCACGAAAACCCGCCCGCCCCCAGTGGGGGCGGTCTTGGTTAGCGGGCGGCTTGCACGCGCTCGACCATGGCGGTCACGCGCTCGTTGATCGGGGACATCGATTCCTTCACCGAGGCGGCGACGGTTTCGGTCATCCGGTTCATCTCGGCCACGTAGGTCTCGAAGGCCGACTTGGCGAAGGCGGTCTGCAGTTCGACGACTTCCTGGACGCTCTTGGCGCCGGCCAGGGTCTTGGCGGCCGCCACATGGTCTTCCACCGACTTCTTCGAATAGGCGATGGCGCGGGCGCCCAGGGTCTCGGCGCCCTTAGTCGCGGCGGTCACCGAGGCGACCATGGCTTCCAGGTTCTTCTTGGAGTGGGCGTTGATTTCGGCGAGGGCGCCCATGGACTTTTCGACCGAGTCCTTGAAGGCCTTGTTGCCTGCGCTGGCGAACTGGTCGACGGTGGTCTTATCGGTATCGGCGCGAGCGGCCATGAGGAGTCTCCTTTAGTGGGCCTCGTGAGGCCCGATTGGGCAAATGGGAGGAGGCTTTCCCGCGAAAGATCGCGGAGCATCCACGACCCAAATCGTATGTTGCAGTGCAAAAGTCAAGGGCATTTTGTGCGGTGCACCATTTTTCCCCGCGTTCGCCGCGGCTGGCGGCCGAACGCCTCACTAATTGTTTACCTTCAAGCAACAACCGTGAACGCATGATATGGCGGTATTGATCGGGGGCGGGAAGCCGCCGCTGTCGCTTTGGCCGGAGCCTGCCCATGTTCGAGCCCGCTCGCCGTTTCGCCGCCGCTTGCGCGTTGGCGGTCGTCTACCTCGCCCCGCCGAGTTTGGCCCTGGCGCAGAACCCCTATCTCCAGGTGTCGACGAGCGAGCCGAAGTACACGGCCATCGTCATGGACGCCCGATCGGGGGAGGTACTCTACGCCCAGCGCCCCGACAGCATCCGGTATCCCGCGTCGGTCACCAAGGTGATGACCCTCTACCTCACCTTCGAGGCCCTCGCTTCGGGAAGGCTGCATCTGACCGACTATATCATCGTCTCCCCCCTGGCGGCGGCCCAGCCCGCCACCAAACTGGGGCTTAGGGCCGGCGATACGATCACCGTCCAGGACGCCATGTACGCCATGGCCGTGCATTCGGCGAACGACATGGCCGTGGCCATGGCCGAGAGGATCGGCGGCACCGAATCGCGATTCGCCTCGCTGATGACCGCCAAGGCCCAGCAACTGGGCATGACCAATACACGCTACGTCAACGCCAACGGCCTGCCCGACACCCGCCAGGTGTCTTCGGCGCGCGATCTCGCCACCCTGACCCGGGCGGTTCTGCGGGACTATCCGCAATACTACCGTTTTTTCAGCCAGGAGTCGTTCACCTACCGCGGCAAGACCATGTACAACACCAACCACCTGCTTGGGAAAATGCCGGGCGTCGACGGCCTCAAGACCGGCTTCACCAGCGCCGCGGGGTTCAATCTCGCCGCCTCGGCGATGCGGAATGGAAACCGCCTCATCGCCGTGGTCATGGGGGGATCCTCCGGCGCGGTGCGCAACGCCAACGTCGAGGGCCTACTGCTCACCGGCTTCGATGTGATGGAGCGCCGCGCGCGGGGCGAACGGCTTCTGATGACGCAGAACCTCTTCGAGGCGGCGCCCTACTCCTACCCGCCGCCCTACGCCTATCCGACGGCCCGCTCGCAGGTCGCCCTGGGCGAGGGGGACGCCGATCCGATCGGCGTGGTGCTGACGCGCAGCACCCTCCGCCCGGGCGCCGTGGCCGTCTCCAGCTCCATGGCCGCGGCGACCGGCGTCTCGCCAGCGCAGAGAAAGACACCGGTGCGCTAAACGCGCAATTGGTGGGTCCAGCTGGGCACGTTCCGTAATCATCGCGAGGCCAAGGCGCAGGTCCAGGATGTGTCGCGCCGGTTCGCCCGGGTCTTCGACGACGCCGAAGGCACGGTGGACGGCGCCGGCCGGTCCTATCGCGCCCGGTTCTCGGGTTTCAGCGAATCGGCGGCCAAGGACGCCTGCTCCACGGTGCGAAGCCGGGGCCTCCCCTGCGTCGCCCGAGGCCCCGTCTGACGCCTCATTTCAGCAGGCGGTCGCGCGCGGCGTTCAGCTGGGCGGCGAGACCGCTGGTTCCCCCCTGGTCCGGG
>JACDGF010000468.1 GCA_013815405.1 Caulobacteraceae bacterium
CCCAGGAACCCCGCCCAGCCCCATGAAGATGATCGTCGCGGTGATCAAGCCCAGCCGCCTGGACGCCGTGCTCGACGCGGCGGCGGAGGCCGGCGCCTCGGGCCTGACGGTCACCGAGGTTCGCGGCTATGGCCGCCAGAAGGGCCGCACCGAGGTCTATCGCGGCGCGGAGTACGAGGTGAAGCTCCTGCCCAAGGTCAAGCTGGAGATCGCCGTGCCCACCGACATCCTCGATCGGGTGGTCGAGGCGGTGACCCGCGCCGCCAATACCGGCAAGATCGGCGACGGCAAGGTGTTCGTGATGGACCTGGAATCGGCCCTGCGCATCCGCACCGGCGAACGCGACGCCGGCGCGATCAGCGGCTGACGGGCGGGACACCCCGCTGGCTCAGGAGGAACAGGGCCGCTTCGGCGCGCCAGTTCTCGATCGGGGCGGAGGGCCGGGCCGGGCGCGCGGGCTTGCCGGCGGTAAGCGCCGCGCAGGCGTCGATGGCGACGCCCAGGTCGTCGCAGAGCGCCTTGAAGTCCCTCACCGTGCACAGGTGGATGTTGGGGGTGGCCCACCAGGGTTCCGGCAGGGCGCCGGTCACCGGCATGCGGCCGTGGGCCAACAGATCCAGGCGGACCCGCCAGTGGCCGAAGTTGGGCAGGGAGACAATCGCCTGTCCGCCGATGCGCAAAAGCTCGCCCAGGACGTGGCGCGGCCGCAGCACCGCCTGGAGGGTCTGGGAGAGGATGACATAGTCGAAGGCGCCGGCGGAGAAGCCGTCCAGGTCCCGGTCGGCGTCGCCCTGCATCACCGCCAGGCCCCGCGCCAGGCAGGCCGAGACGCGGTCGGGGCTGATCTCGATGCCACGCCCGTCGACCTGTTTTTCGGCCGCCAGCAGCTCCAGCAGGGCGCCTTCGCCGCAGCCGACGTCGAGCACCCGCGCGCCCGGCGCGACCAGACGGGCGATCTCCTTGAAGTCCTCCCGGACGGGCGGGGCGCTCAAGCCCGCCCCCGGGCCAGGGCCGCGGAGTCCAGGAAACCGCCCACCGCGGCGCGCAGCACCGGCTCGTCGAGCAGGAAGGCGTCGTGGCCCTTGTCGGTGTCGATCTCCACGAAGCTGGCCCGGGCGCCGGCGGCGTTGAGGGCGCGGACCACCGCGCGGCTCTCGGCGGTGGGATAGAGCCAGTCTGAGGTGAAGGCGATGACGCAGAACCGCACGTCGCGGGCCGCCGCGAAGGCCTCGGCCAGGCCGCCGGCGCGCCCCGCGGAGAGGTCGAAATAGTCCATTGCCCGGGTGATGTAGAGATAGGAGTTGGCGTCGAAGCGATCGACGAAGCTCGCGCCCTGATGACGAAGGTAGCTCTCCACCTGGAAGTCGGCGTCGAACCCCCAGGAGAGGCCGTCGCGCTGGAGCTCGCGGCCGAACTTGCGCTGCAGGGCGGCCTCGGAGAGGTAGGTGATGTGGGCGGCCATCCGCGCCACGGCCAGCCCCTTTTCCGGGCGCGCGCCCTCGGCGGCGTAGTTCCCGCCCCGCCAGTCCGGGTCGGCCATGATCGCCTGGCGGCCCACCTCGTGGAGAGCGATGTTCTGGGCCGAATGGCGGGCGGCGCCGGCGATGCACACCGCGGCGAACAGGCGTTCCGGATAGCTCACCGCCCATTGCAGGGCCTGCATCCCGCCCATCGAACCGCCGACCACCGCCAACAGGCGCTCGATCCCCAGGGCGGTCACCAGCCTCTCCTGGGCGCGGACCATGTCGGCGATGGTCACCACCGGAAAGGTGAGGCCGTAGGGGCGCCCGGTCCCCGGGTCGATCGAGGAGGGCCCGGTGCTGCCCATGCAGCCGCCGACCACATTGGTCCCGATGATGAAGTGACGGGCGGGGTCCATGGGCAGGCCCGGCCCGACCAGGCTCGACCACCACCCCGGCCGCCCGGTGGCCGGGTGGCGGCCGGCCAGATGCTGGTCGAGGGTCAGGGCGTGGCAGACCAGGATGGCGTTGGACCGGTCGGGGTCGAGGGCCCCGAAGGTCCGGTAGGCGAGGGCCAGGCCCTCGATCCGGGCGCCGGAATCGAGGATCAGGGGCGCATCGGGGCGGAAGGCGATCTCGCCGCCGCCCTCCGCCCTTGACGCCTCGCCCATGACCGCCTTAGGGCCGCCAAAGCCCCCGCCTGTCAACCGGAGGTTCCGGCGGCGGGATCGAGGCGCTATGAGGAGCCGGGGACAAGCATTCCATGCGCCGACTGATCCTGTTTCGCCACGCCAAGACCGAGGCGCGCGCCGCCGAGGGCGGGGACGCCGAGCGCGCGCTCACCCCCCGGGGGCGGTCGGACGCCCTCCTGGTCGCCCGGCGCC